>CALHQV010000203.1 GCA_938038035.1 uncultured Gemella sp.
TTTTCTTCTTAAAGCTACTGCTCCGAATAATCCTACGATTGTTGCTAAGAATCCATAAGAAGTTGTTTGCAATCCTGTATTAGGTAATGCTTTTTCTACTTTTTTGTTGTTTTCAACTTTAGTAGCCACTACTTTATCTTCAACTTTAGCTACAGGAGAATTTGCTTTTTCCTTCTGTTCTGGAGTAAATGATGATGAACTATTACCTTTATTTATATCACCTTCTGCTTTTGTTTGTTCTGGTGTTGAACTAGATTTTGGTGTTTCTTCCTTACCTAGTTTTAATGTTTCTTCTTTTCCTGGTTTTGGTGCTTCACCTGGTTTTAATGTCTCTTCTTTGCCAACTTTCGGTGTTTCACCTGGTTTTAATGTTTCTTCTTTTCCTGGTTTCAGTGATTCACCTGATTTTGGTGTTTCATTTGGTTTAGTAGTTGGAACTGTATCCCAAACTGCTGGTCCCTCACGGCGAACATCTTCATTTCCTACTTCAAACCATCCATCTCCAGTGTAAATATCTTCTAGTTTCGTTTTATCTTTTCCATCTATACTAATCACGTTATATATACCAGGTTCTAAGTTCTCTGTTCGAACATAAATTACTCTATTTCCATTACTATCATATTCATGGGTGAATCTAGAAGCATTATGATCAAAATAAACATCCCCATTTCTTACTAGTAATATGGAATCATCTTTAAGTTCTTTATCGGTTGCTTTAATTGTATACTTAATAACAGTCCCTTTTTTCACCTTTTTATAATTTGCAAATACTCCAACTTTTTTACCTTGTAATTGAGGACTACCAATTGGCTCTTCCGTTCTCACTCCAATGAAGACTTGAGATTGTTTATCATAAGGAATTAAATCTTTTCTTTCTATTATTTTAGGCATTCCATTTGAATCCGTAAAACTAATCTCGTAAGGCTTCCAAACTCCATTTTCTAGATTTTTAACTGCATAATCGCCTATGAAATATTTCCCATCTTTAGTATATAATGTTATGTGAGTTGTAGCATTACCAGTCTTATCATTAAATAACGATACACTTGCATGTGTAAAATCATTGTATGCTAAACCTTCCTTACTCATAAATTTAACAACAACTTTCCCATCAGGAGTTACTTCACTTGATAATGACTCAATATATTTTCCAACTAATGACGGAGTAGTTGTTGATTTAGGTTTTTCACCATCCCCTTCTACTTTGGGTTGCTCTACTTTTGGTTGTTCAACTTTAGGCTGTTCTGCTTTCGGTTGCTCTACTTTTGGTTGTTCAACTTTAGGCTGTTCTGCTTTCGGTTGTTCAACTTTTGGTTGTTCTACTTTATCAGTTCTGTATACAGATTTACCAGCTGGGTTTAGATCAAACTCAAAATTACTTAAATCACCTTTTGTCAAATCTAAGTCGTGAAGTTGTCTTAAATAGTAGTGACCCGGATCTGTATTTTTGAAATTTTTAATATAAAATACATCATTACCTTCACTGTCTAAAGTCATATCAACATCAAAACTTCCAGATCCTCCAATCATTTCTCCATCTTTTTTTTGAGAAATTGTAATCATACCAGGTAATTCTTTATAATGATATACTAAAACAGCTTTTCCTGTTATTCTTTCAGCTTCAGTACCCGGTTTATTAGGACTATAATATTCTTTCAACCTTTTATCTGCAAATCTTTCTAAACCTTTTTTATACTTAACTGTAACTTTTAATACATCATTTCCACCTACTTGCGTTTTATCTGAATATACTAAATAATCTTTATCTTCCAATTCTGGCAACTTAGTTTCACTTAGATTCTTTATTTTTGTTTTATTATCATATTTATATAAATCTTTTCTACTTAAATCAATTCCAGGACCATCTCCTGAAATAGCTCCATTTTCCTCTTTACTATCAGTATAAATGTTCTCATCAGAGAAATCATTATTTTTAAAACTATTTGAAAGGAAAATATTATTTAATAAATAGTTACCACCTGTAAGTTTACTAGTATCGGCCAAATAAGAATTCTTTACTGTTCCTTTTTTAACACTTAATTCATACTTACTTCCATTCGCTTCGTTTATATATTCAACTGAACCTACGGATAAATCATCACTTGAAGTTTGGATATTTAAATTTTTATTGTTGTCTAAAGAAATATCTTTTAATACATATTCAGCAAAACTATCGACTTTCTTCTTGTTAATATTGTGACGACCCCATCCACCTTCATATACTTTATTAAGAGCTAAAGGATTACTAGCAGTTACGATTTTCTCTTTTTTCTCTAGTTCACTTGGATGAGTACTTGGATGCTCATTAGGAACTGTATTTGGGTGCGGGCTGCTAGGTAATGTACTCGGATGCGGTGTATTTGGTGTATCTGCTGCAAATATATCTGTTTGAGGTATTACTATACCAGCTGCAGTTAAAAATGATGCAATTGCTGCACTTGTTAATAATTTTTTCTTCATTTATTTTTCTCCTTTTTTAAAATAATAACTAAAATGTCAATATAATAAGACAATTATATTTTACTATAAATACTTATATAAGTTATAAAATGTTACAAAAATTGATGTTTCTTCTGTTTTCGTAGTATTTTTCTTTGTGAAAGTTACAAATCTGTAACCTTAAACTTATAAAAAAGATAAACCACAAACACATTGTCTGTAGTCTATCTATAGCTAAATTATTTATTTTTTCTTCTTAAAGCTACAGCTCCAAATAATCCTATGATTGCTGCTAAGAATCCATAAGAAGTTGTTTGTAATCCTGTGTTAGGTAAAGCTTTCCCTTCTTTTCTGTTGCTTACAGGTTTTGTAGCAACTTCCCCACCTTCAGATTTTACTTCAGTTGAACCTTCTTTTGCTTTTTGTCCTTGAGCAAATGGATTCCAACTGTTATCTTTTTCTGGTTTTAGCTTTTCTTCTTTACCAGGTTTTGGCTTTTCACTTGGTTTTGGTGTTTCACTTGGTTTTGGTGTTTCACTTGGTTTTGGTGT
>CALHQV010000204.1 GCA_938038035.1 uncultured Gemella sp.
ATAATTATGAAAGGAGCCAAAGAGATGAAAGTTGAATTAAATATAGATAAGAAATTTGGAGAAACAATAGTTACTATATCAACAAATAAAGTGAATGATGAGATTCAAAATTTAGTCAATTATATAGAAAATAAGGAAGATTACTTTATAGGAGTTTTAGATGGCAAAGTACGTTTATTAAATACGGAGGATATTATAAGGGTATATGTTGAAGATAGAAAAGTATATGTAGTTACAGTTGAAGGTAGATTTATTGTTAGAAAAAAATTATATGAAGTGCAGAGTATGTTAACTAAGGATTTTATAAAAATATCTCAAAGTGAAATAGCTAATGTTAAATATATTCATAGCTTAGATTTAGGATTGAGAGGAACAATAGTTATAAATTATAAAAATTCGGATATAAGTTATGTATCACGTAGGATGTTAAAAGAATTTAAGATGAAATTAGGATTATAGGAGGTATTAAAATGAAATTATTTCAAAAAATTGTAATATTTATGTTGTTAGGGATAGGAGTAGGAAATGTTATTAATCTAATATTTGGTATTTTGTATGGTCAGTTTTATCCTGGTATGCCATTATATATTCAGAGTTTTGATAATCTAAATACGGCAGTATTAATTCAAACCTTAGTATATGCTATTTTAGGTTTATTACAAGGATTAGCTGGTAAAGTATTTCAAAGTAAGTTAAATGATAATATAGTAATAGTATTTGTATCACATTATCTTCTTATTATGTTACCACTTGTGTTAGCGGGTTATTATTTGAAATGGTTTAGTAGTCTTACTACTTTAATTTTAATGCTGATTACAGCTACTGTGGTTTATATTTTAATAGGGATAGTTCGATATTTTAGTATTAAAAATAGTATAAGTGAGATAAACATAAAATTAAGAGATAATAGGTAAGTGCTGGTTAGTAACAAACGAGGAGCAACACAAATTAATGATTTTGTATTGCTCCTATAAATATTTTTATTAATTGTATAATACTTTTTAAAGGATATTTTGTTACAATTAAAATATTATTTTTCTACTTCAACTTTATCTTTCTTTAAGAATTTGTTAAGTAGTTTAGAAGCTTTAGCTTTATTTTCTTCTACTTTTTCAGAAAGATTTTCGATTTTTTGATCTGTATTTTTTTTGAATCCAGTAACATTAGATTTCATGTTATCAACAGATGATTGTAAACCATTGATAGATGTTGCTAATCCCTCTGCTGAATTGAATAGTGGATCTAGTTTTTCAGATTTAACTTGTAAGTCTTCAGCTAATATGTTTGTATTTTGTAATAAAATATTAGTTTCTGCCATAATTGGCTCTAAGTTACCTTCTACTTTTTTAACTGTTTCATTAAGATCTTTAGCAAGATTAAGTGCATCTTCTGCAATGTTTGTTACATCTTCTACACATTCAGTAGCAACAGTTAGTGATTTTCTAACAGTTCCAAGTGTAATCGCAGCGCTTATGCATAGGATTAATACTCCTACTCCAGCTAAAAAGATTCCTGCATAAGCTAAAATTAACCAGTTTATATCTAACATAATGTTTCCTCCTGTATAAGTCCTTATAATCAATTATATTTTAATATTGACTATAATACAACTAACTTATTTTGATTTTTGTTCGATAAATTTATGACAAAGTTTATTGATGTTACCAGCTCCCATAAATAGGAATACACTATTGTCAAAGTTAAGTTTATCAAAATCATTTTCACTATTTATTATTTGAGCACCTTTAGTTACTTTTTGTAAATCTTCGATTCCAACAATTTTTTCTTTCTCACGTACTGATGCGAAGATTGGACAAAGGAATACTTTATCTGCAGTTTCTAAGCTTTCAGCAAATTCATTTAAGAATTTAGCTGTACGTGTATATGTATGAGGTTGGAAAATAGCAATAACTTCTTTGTCCTCGTATTTTCTACGTGCACTGTCGATAGTTGCTTTAATCTCACTTGGGTGGTGAGCATAGTCGTCGACAATTACATTGTTTCCAATTTTGTGTTCGCTAAATCTTCTTTCAGCAGGTTTATATAAATCAAGTGATTCTTGAATTTTTTCAACACTGATACCATTTATATCAGCTAAAGCGATAGCAGCTGTTGCGTTAGAAATATCGTGTAATCCGAATACCGCCATAGTGAAAGTTCCAAGTAATTCTGAGTCTTTGTATATGTCGAATTTACTATGTTCAGGTGTAGTTTGAACATTTTTGATTTGATAATCATTTCCTTCATTAAACCCATATTTAATAGTTTTAGCATTTGCAGGTTTAAGTTGTGAAGCTAAGCGATCATCACCGCAGATTACCACTGTATTTTTAACTTGATTCACAAAGCTTTGGAATGCATCAAACATATCGTGTTCATCATTGAAATAATCAGGATGATCAAAATCAATATTAGTAACAATAGCATAATCAGGATGATATGCTAAAAAGTGTCTGTAGTACTCACATGCCTCAGCTATCATAAATTCAGAATGTTTTTCCCCATGCCCAGTTCCATCACCGATTAAGTATGATGTAACATGGCTGTGCTTAAATATGTTACTAGTCATTGTAGTTGTAGTAGTTTTCCCATGTGCTCCAGTAACTGCTATAGAAGGAATCTCAGAAAGCAGTTTACCAAGAAATTGGGAGTAAGTGTATGTTTTTAATCCTAGTTCTTTTGCACGTCTATATTCAACATGAGTTTCATCAAACGCATTTCCTAAAATTACTTCATATCCTTCTTTAATATTTTCAGCCCCATAGTAGTACATTGGGATGTTTCTTTGTTCTAATTTTTCTTGTGTAAAAAAGTATGTTTCTTCATCTGAGCCTTGTACTTCATTGCCCATATCATAAGCAATTTGTGCAAGAGAGCTCATTCCAGAACCTTTAATACCTATAAAATGATATTTACTCATTATAGTGTCTCCTAAGTTTTCATTAATAAAATAAAAAAAATTCTGTAATATTTTTTTCATAAGCAATT
>CALHQV010000205.1 GCA_938038035.1 uncultured Gemella sp.
GAATAAAGATGATAAAAAAACAACATAAGATTAACATTAACCAGAGAGATAATAGATTTAGTATTAGGAAATTTAATGTTGGGGTTGCTAGTATAGCTGTATCTTCTGTGGCGATAGCAGGGGTGATGTTTCTTGGAAATACTAATCTAGCCTATGCAGGAGAAGGTGATTCAGGTTTTAATAGAACGGGAACGGGAGACTCGACAGTAGTAGATGCACAAGAGTTTGTAATGGTGACTCATGAGAAACCGGGTGGCGTAGTAGAGGATGTAGCTATTTTAAAATCGAAATTTTCAGAAAGTCTTGATCAATTAAAGAAAGATTATCCTGGATTTACTGCGACAAATTTACAACTTGTTGGAAAAAATAAATATAAAATTACATATGTACCGGTTACTACAACAAATAAACCAAGTTCAACAACAGAATCTGTAGCTACTAATCAAACACAACCAACAGTTGAAAATAGAGTCAGTTTACAAGGTAATTTAGTTGGAAAACAAACAGAATATAATGTAGGAGAACAAATTATCTCAACATTTAGATTAGATGTGTCTGCACCTTCGAAATTAGAGGATGGGTCTTATATTTTAGTGAATTTACCAGCTAACGAACCGATTACTGATGTACAACTTGGGACTGCCTTAAAAGTTGAAAAAGTAAATGATACACAATATAAAATTTATACTGGAGAAGTTCCAAGTGGTTCGTATGCTAGCTTTAATATAAGTTATAAGTTTGATAAATATAGAACGGGACGTAATTCACAAACTACAATTACAGCTCAGGTAGTTGATAAGACTGGTACGGCTATTACACCAACTACTTCTACAACAGCTAGAGTAACTAATACAAATAAGAGTGGATATGCTAGTATTCATGTAGACAGTGAAAGTGGAGCTAGAGATTTAGCTTTATTTAACACAAATGCGCCGGGTGATTCTATTGACGAAACTAAGAATAAAGAATTAGTTTTAAAATTAACTACTTTCAATAAAGAGACTTCAGCGGTAAATAAAATTGTTCATGAAGTAACGTTACCAGCTGGTGCAGTTTTATCTCAAGCATCTATAAATAATGGTTGGACTCAAGAGGGGACTATCGCTCGCTATACAAGAACAATAACAGATGCGAAGCCTGTGTTCGATCAAGGGAATAATACTAGTGATGATACGCTTCGTATTAATATGCGCCAAGCAGGTACATTAGAAGAGTTTTTAAAAGGAAAAGAATTTACATTTACAGACAATGTAATTTATACAGATAAATCAGGGGAAACAAATACAAGTCAAGGAACAACTTCACTAGTAGTAAAAGCTGTTAATCCATATGAGAATAACGGGGGAGGAGCAACACCAAATGCAGCAGGAGCGCAACCCCCATTAGTGATTAATAACTTTACTAATGAACAGAATTATGAAAATAGAGTGAATATTGCAATTCCTGGAATTAATACGGAAACAGATGATAAGAGAATTATAGTTTTCTGGAGAAGTGTTGATACTCCGACAAAAGTTAAGGAAGTTGAATTAACCATTGATAGTGATTTTGATCAAAAGAGATCTCTCGAGTTTTATGGTATTTGGAATAAGAATGGGGCTTACGCTGCTTGGTATGCACCAGATGATTTAGGAACTAGCAATACGTTTGAAGTATATACGGTAAATGGGACAACGGAAACGAAGTTAGGAGAAATTTCCTTTAAGAAAAACGGTGGAACTTCTATAGATTTACCAGAAGGAACAACTAAGGTCGTAATAAAACCAAAAGGTGAGATGAATTTTACAAGTAATACATTAAGCCAAGCAGGTATTTATTTACATCAAAACTTAAAAGGCTTAGAAAAAGCTAAACAGATGGTAGCGGAAGGAAAAGAACCGAAGAGTATTGTTACTGCACGAGTTTCAACGCAAGATACAGATGTGGTCAATACAAGTATTTCTAAAACGATTTTAGCAGATGCTAGAACAGCTTTAAAATTGACACCGAGAACTGGGAAGGTAGAAACGGTTCTAGCAGGGAACAAAACACAATCATTAAGTTCTGGAATAGAAGCTTATGATTACTCACCTTCAGGTTTAGGAAATCGTGTATATAGTACATATACTTCACATGGTGCTACTACAGATAAGAGCTTAACTTATCTTGGTGCGAAAAATGCTAAAATTATTGTTGAATTACCGGATGGATTTAGTTATGCAGGGAATAGTCCATTTGTAACTGTAGATGAAAATTATCAAAATACTGGTAAACGTGTATTGGTTATTGATCCAAAAGATTCAAATACTCGTGAGAATGTAACTCCAAATTTAGAGTTTAATGTAGCGCAGTGGGTTCAAACAGGTAGTTATCGTTTGAAATACACATTAGTTTGGGATGAAAGTAGATTCCTACATGGATTAAATCCTAATGATGAGTTTGATGGAGATAAGACAATTATCAATACAACAACTTTCACTTATGAAATTCCTGTAAGTAATACATCAGGGACACGATTACATGTAGATGTAACCGATAAAAATGATCAACGAGAAGGGTATACAACTTCGTTACAGAATTTAGCTCCGAAAACAGATGTGACATACCGTTTTACATTATCAAATACAGATAATTCAAAATTAGCAAATAATGAAGTACTTGTGACATTACCTAAAAAAGGGGACAAGAATATTGTTGATACAAATATAGCCCGTAATTCTGCATTTGATGTGGAGGCTACAGGAGAAGCAATAGCACCTGCAGGATGGACTGCATACTACTTAACTTCTCCGATTAATGGAAATGCTAATGAAGTTGCTGCAGCAACAACTTTAACAGCAGATCAAGTTACAGATTGGAGTAAGGTTACAGCAGTTAAGTTTGTTTCTAATCCAGGGACAACTTTAAATCCAGGATTGTCAAATGAATTTTTAGTACCAGCAAGAATTTCTAAGGATGCAAAGGATACACAGGTAGCTTATATTTCAGCAGCAGCAAAAACAAATGCAGAAAAAATATATAATGAGGCGAATGTAGCTTCTGTTAATATTAAAATAGAAAACATAAAAAATGGAGCTGTTAAAATTGCATATGAAGATATGCAAGGAAATACGATTAAACCAACAATAACAGCTATCGAAAAAAGAGCTTATACAAAAGATTATAATGTAGATACAGAAGAATATCGTCCTGATGAATTTACATATAATGGAATAGCATATAGATATATGAAAGTCAAAGAAACATCTGCTCCAGTTGAAGGTGTTATTAATAGCGAAGAAATTACTGTAACTTATGTTTATGATACTTTGTACAAAGATGAAGTAGAAACAAAAACCATCACACGTACAATTAAGTATGTAGATGCAAGCAACGAAACTACAGAAGTATCACCAAAAGTAGTACAAACAGTGACACTAACAAGAACAAACAAACGAAACAAAGTAACAAATACACTTGAAGAAGGAACGTGGACACCAGGAAGTTGGAAAGAGCAAGTCTCACCAACAGTAGAAAAATATGGAACACCAGATAAAGCAAGTGTATCATTAGTAGAAGTAACACCAACAATGGAAGATACAGAAGTAGTAGTGAAGTATCCACAAGTAAAAGAAGACGAAGTAGAAACAAAAGTAATTACAAGAATAATCAACTACCTAGAAAAAGGTACGAACAAAGTCTTGAAAGACCCAATGGTACAAAGTGTGACGTTAACAAGAAATAAAACAACAAACAAAGTCACTGGAAAAGTTACATATGGAGAGTGGAGCAAAGGCAACTGGTCGGAAGTAACACCAGAATCAATAGCAAACTACAAAGCGCCAAGTATAGCAAGAGTAGAAGCGACAGAAGTAACATCAACAACAGAAAATGAAAAAGTAGATGTGTACTATGAAGCAGCTATAAAACCGGAGCCGAAACCAGAGCCGAAACCAGAGCCGAAACCAGAGCCGAAGCCAGAGCCGAAACTAGAGCCGAAACCAGAGCCGAAGCCGGAGCTAAAACCGGAACCAAAACTGAAAGATGTGTTAGTGAAGCAGGGAGCAAGGGAGTTGGCTAATACAGGGGAAAAAACTACTGGGTTTGGAGCTTTAGGATTAATATCGTTAGTAGCTGCAGAGGTAGCTAGACGTAAAAAACAAAACTAAAGTGAAGATATTTAAAAAGAATGGTTATATATTAGCCATTCTTTTTATGATAGATACATTAAGGCAAAGTTATAATTTTATAGTTATTTATATTGAATAGTATAAAGATAATAAATAAA
>CALHQV010000206.1 GCA_938038035.1 uncultured Gemella sp.
GAAAGGGTAAAAAACTTTATAAGTAGTTTAAGTCAAACAAAAATAATATTATATACGGTCATTGTTGGGGTAATAATAACACTGTTTTCGGTTCTTATTTATTATCTTATTGCTGGTATTGGAGATATGCTGTTTTAGGTTTTGGTAACATAGTAATAACTACTACTATTCTTGACAATTTATCTAACAAATGAAAAGACAGTAGATTTGATGCTACTGTTGTTAGAATTCTAACTGAGTGGGCTAAGAAAAATAGTATTTATTTAAAACGATTAGATGAGGACAGATTTATAGGTCTTTTAAATGTTAAAGATCTTAAAAAGATAGAAAAAGATAAGTTTCAAATATTAGATTCAATTAGAAACTTAAAAGAAGAATTCGATGCTCCAATTACCTTAAGTATTGGTGTAGGGATGGGAACAGATTTCTTACCGGAGTTAGGTGAATTAGCAAAAAGTTCTCTAGACCTTGCATTAGGACGAGGCGGAGACCAGGTTGCTATGAAAGACGTTGATGGAACGATTAAGTTTTATGGAGGTAAAACTAATCCACAAGAAAAACGTACTAGAATTAAAGCGAGAGTTATATCAAATGCCCTTGCAGATATTATTACTGATAGTGATAAAGTTATAGTTATGGGGCATAAACGTCCAGACTTTGATGCTATAGGTGGATGTATAGGTACTGGATTATTTATGGCAAGTGGAGCGGTAGTTAGTAAAGCAGGTTCTTACGGAGCAGTTTTAACTTATGCATTGATTGGAGTTATTATTTACTTTTTAATGGCTTCTATAGGAGAATTGGCGACATTTTATCCAGTTTCAGGTTCATTTGGAGCATATGCAACTAGATTTATAGATCCAGGGGTTGGATTTGGAGTAGGTTGGTTGTTCTGGATACTGTGGATTTTAGTAGCGAGTGTAGACATAATAACATTATCGAAAATATTACATTACTGGGAATTCTTCAGACAATTTTCAACATTTTCGATTTGTATTGTATTTCTAGTATTATTGTATTTATTAAACTTAGTTAGTGTTAAAGTATTTGGTGAAGTAGAATATTGGATAACAATTATAAAAGTTATGACAGTTGTCGCATTCTTAATAGTAGGAGTTACAATTATTTTTGGAGCTACTGGGAATAATGAAGCTGGTATTCATACATTTATTCAAAATGGTGAAAAAACAAGTAGCGCAGGTGTGTTGGGCTTATTTGGTGTTCTTTCAACTGCAGCATTCTCATTTGGAGGAACAGAAGTTGTAGCAGTTACAGCAGGAGAATCTCCAAATCCTAAAGAGACAATGCCTAAAGCAGTTAGACAAGTTTTCTGGAGAATATTAATATTTTACATAGCTACAATGTTAATAATTTCTTCAATAGTATCAGCAAATGATCCGAGATTATTAGATACAAATAATGTAACAGCCTCTCCATTCACAATTGTATTCCAAAATATTGGTTTAGAAATTGCTGCAGTTATTATGAATGCTGTAATTTTAACTTCTGTATTATCAGCAGCTAACTCAGGTATGTATGTTTCTAGTAGACAGCTATTTTCATTAAGTTCACATAATTACGGTCCTAAAGTATTTAAAAAATTAAATACTAATTCTGTACCGGTATTCGCGTTAACTTTTTCAGCTGTATTTATGGTATTATGCTTCATTTTTGAAAGATTAAATCCAAGTGGTTACTATATGTTACTATCTATGGTAGGAATTATAGTAATGATAATTTGGATGATATCTTTAATCTCTCAAATTCGTTTAAGAAAAGCTATTGTGAGACAAGGGAAAAAAGCTGAAGATGTTCTTCCTTACACATCTAAAACAGGTGTTGTAGGATCATATATTGCACTTATTTCTTTTGCAACAATAATATTACTACAATTAGTATCTGATTTTGCAATAGGTGGTTTTGTAAAAATGTCATATAACTTAGTTTGTCCAGCTATAGGTGTAGTAATGTATATAGTATTTAAAATAGTGACGAAGAAAAAATTTGTTAAACTAGAGGAAATGGATATACATCCATATAAAGGATAATAAAGCTAAAAAAGATTAATGAGCAATGAGCTTGTTAATCTTTTTCTTTTATAGTTTATTGATATTGAAGTATATATTATAGAATTGAATAGTTTTTAAACTATGGTAAATGCTTGCAGTTTATGATAAAATTGTATTTAAGTAATTTATTGGAGATGATAATTTGAATATTGGAATTACAGGTAGTATAGCATGTGGGAAAAGTACTGTATCAGATTATTTAAAAGAAAAAGGATATACCATTATTGATGCAGATAAACTTGGACACGTTGTGCTTACTAGTGAAGATGTAAAAAGAAGACTTTCTGAAACATTTGGCGCTAATATTTTAGTAAATAATGAAATAAGTAGAGAGGTTTTAGGAAAGTTAGTTTTTGGAAATGATAAAAATTTAAAAAAACTAAATAATATTATTCATCCTAAAATTAAAGAATTAATTTTAAAATTACAAGAAGAACATGAAAATGAAGATTTGGTCTTTTTAGATATAGCATTATTATATGAAGCTAATTTTGTAGACTTGGTAGAAAAAGTAGCAGTTATATATGTAGATGAAGATGTACAATTAGAAAGATTAATGACGCGAAATTCTTTATCAAAAGAAGAGGCTCTTAAGCGAATAGAAAGTCAAATGAGTCCACAGGAAAAAGCATCGTTAGGTGATTTTGTTATAGATAATAGCTATAGAAAAGAAGATACATTTCAACAAATTGATGAAATATTAGAAAAGTTAAAAAGAGGAGATAAGCAAAATGACTAATGTATTAGAAATTAGTAATCTTGGTGGTGGATACAATCGCAGAAAGATTATAGATAATGTCAATATACAAATACCTAAAGGTAGCATAACAGCGCTAATTGGTCTTAATGGAGCTGGTAAAAGTACTACAATTAAACATATATTAGGATTACTTAGACCTATGGAAGGTGAGATAAAGGTTAATGGTATTACAATTACTCGTGATAATGAAAAATATAGAAAGAGTATAAGTTATATTCCAGAATCGCCTGTTTTATATGAAGAATTAACACTAGAAGAGCATATAAATCTAACGGCAATGGCTTATGGATTAAATATGGAAGATACGTGGGAAAAAGCGGATAAATTACTAGAGCTGTTTAAACTAAGTGATAAGAAGAAATTTTTCCCAGTACACTTTTCAAAAGGTATGAAACAAAAAGTAATGATTATCTGTGCCTTTTTAGTAGAACCGAATTTATATATAATTGATGAGCCATTTTTAGGACTTGATCCAATTGCAATCAATGACTTAATTAATTTAATGTGTGAAAGAAGAGATAACGGAGCTAGTTTATTAATGTCTACACACATACTAGCTACAGCAGAAAAGTATTGTGATAACTTTGTTATTATTCATGAAGGAAAAATTCTAGCGAATGGTAATCTAGAACAACTAAGGGCCGAATTTAATATGGCAGGTGCGTCTTTAGATGAAATTTATCTATCATTAACAGTGAGAGATAGTAATGAGTAATATTGAGAATATCTTTGCGGATAGACGCAAGAAAGAGCAGGAGCTAAAACTAACCTATAGTAAGTATATTTTTAATTCGCACCTAATTATGTTTCTTATTATTGTGTTAGGAGCAGCATTGATTAATTATTCCAAATGGATAGCTGTAGCGAGCAGATTTCAATTATACTCAGTATTTATAGCTGCATCATTAGCATTTAGTTATTATTTGATAAGTACAAAGATTAAAACGTATATAAAAGAAGCAGATGCAGTGTTTTTATTACCATTAGAGAAGTACTATAAAAATGTTGGTAGAAAAACGATTATTAATATATCGGTAACGCACATTATAGCGTTTGTCATCTTTTATTTTGCGGTTAAGCCTATTACTAGTATTATCGGTAATGTTGATAAATTATCTATATGTCTACTACTTATGGTAATTGTAATAAATAACTTATTAAAATACGTTCAAGTTATTCACTACAAAGAAGTTATTTGGATTAAAATTTTACAATTTATAGTGACTTTTATACAGACAATAGCAGTATTTATAACTAATACTTATATTCATATAGCTGATATAGCTGGTATAATCGGTTTGGCATTCTGCGCATATTATGTTATTAAGAATTCTACGGATTCAAAGAGCTCAGATGATCAAGAAAAGCTAGTTGTTAAATGGAATGAAGCGGCTGAGTACGATAAACATCGTATGGAAAGTTACTTGAAATTCGTGAATATGTTTGTTGATGTACCATTAAGTGGAGTAAAAGTAGCTAGAAGAAAATATTTTGATGCATTATTACCAAAATTAACTAAAGACAACTTCACCAAAGAAAATAGTTTTAAATATTATTATTATAGAGTCTTTTTAAGACAGGAAAATACAGTATTTTTAGCATTAAGGCTTATGCTATTATCAGGATTAATAATTTTTAGTTTTAAAAATCCTTATGTTAGTGCAGTAGTTATAGTATCTTATAGTTATCTAACAATTATTCAGCTTGTTCCTCTATATAAACAGATGAGTAATAATATTTGGCATAGTATATTACCAGTTGATGAAAGTATTAAAATCAATAGCTTTAAGAAATTATTAACTGTTGTAATGTTAATAACTACAATATTACTTGCATTATTTGCAGTATTATTTAGTAATTTTGAAGGAATGACTATAGTTATAATTATTGCATCGGTAGTTTTAGCTAATATAATAGCTAAGATTTTTATTGGGAAAGTAAAATAGAAGGTAATATCATGAAAAACATAGCAATAATAGGAGGAGACTTATCAGGAGTAAGCTGTGCTTATTTTCTTGATAAGTTTTCAGGAGTAAATTCAAAAAAGTTTAATATTGATTTAATTGAAAGAGAGTTTGAGTTTGCAAATGATAGGTTTGGTAAGTTTCAATTTGGTCAAGAAATTTATGATAATGGTTGGCATAATTCAATTAGTGAACAAGGTGTACTCTTTTATCTAATGATAGAACTTGGTCTGCATAGATATCTAATAAAGAGTGGGAGTACGAAGAAGGTATTTTTTACAAAAGAAGGTATTAAATATCTACCAGAAAAAATGCTTTACGGTGTACCTTTAGATAAAAGAGAGTTGTTATTGTCAGATTTATTCACTTTTAAAGAAAAACTATCTATTATGTACAATATGTATAATGCTTTAGAAGATGAAGATATAAAGGAATTAACAGTTGAAGAATTTTTTAAAGCTATAATTAATGAGAAAATTTATGATAAGCTAATTGAGCCATTACTGACAAGCCATTATGCTAGTGATATTTCAAAGCAAAGTATGGTAAGTTTAATGCCGGAACTATCATTTTTAACGATTCAAAAAGAAGATATTAATAAAATATTAGAAGATATGTATGATAGGAACGTTATAGATAATATTACTGTAGGTTCAGAATACAGATTAAAATTTACTTTGAAATCATTTATAGAGACTCTAGAATCGAATTTTTCAGATAAAGTATTTTTAGAGTTAAACCGTAAGGTTGAAAAAATAGAAAAAAAAGGTGATAAGTATCTAGTTCATTCAAACGGTAGTATATATTATTATGACTATATAATACTTACACTAAATCAAAAGAACTTCTTACCATTATTTAATGGAGATGAAAAAATAAATGAATTTTATTCAAGTATGAAGTATGTATCTAATATTGTTGTAACTCTAGTGTACAAAAGAGATGAGTTGCATATTAATCGTGAAATTGGAGAAATAATTTTTCCAAAAGATGACAGTGAATATGTAACAAAATTAGAATATGTAAGTAATAAATGGATTGATATTAAAATGAGTGGAATACAAATCGTACGAGCATATATTGATAGGGAAGAAGCGGTTAGCGAACTAATGGGTAAAAGTGATTCTGAAATAATTGAAATAATCGAAAAAGAATTAACTAAAGTCCATGGAGCGATAGGTAAAGTAAGTAGATACTACGTAAGTAAGGTGAAAGATAATTATAGATTTCGCTGTAAGAAATATAATAAAAACATAAACAAGTTTAATGATTATATGAAAAAAGAATATCCGAATGTATTCATTATAGGGAAGTCTAAAAAGGGTACAACTCTAGAAAATACGGTATTGGAAGCTAAGGAAGTAGCCAAACAAATTTTAGAAAATATAAGATAAGAAGGGACGTACAAAGTACGAGGTGAAAATTATGAAATTTTTTACTAATAAACAAGCAGGTGTAAAAGTAACACCAATATTTGAAAATGAAGCATACGAAAGTAAGTTATTAGAATATACAAAAGAAAGAGAATTATTCTCTGGAAAACTTAATGAAGTATATGCTAATCTACCATTTAATGGAGAAAAAGAAATACTTTTAGGATTAGGAAAAAAAGAGGAACTAGTAGAAGATAAGGTACGAGAAGTATTCTTTAGACTAGTTAAAGTATTAGAAAGTAACAAAGAATTAGAAGTATTTATTACTTTACCTAAAGTAGAGAGTGTTTCAACTGAAAAACTTGTAAATGCTGCAGTTGAAGGTGCATTACATGCAACTTATAAATTTGATAAGTATAAATCAGATAGAAAAGAATCTCCAGAAATTACGATTAATTTATCTACAGAAGAAAATCTAGAGAATTTGGAAGAGGTAGTAAATGAAGCTCGTGATATTATGAGTGGAGTATTCTTCTCACGTGATCTAGTAAATGAAAGAGCAGAGTACTTATATCCAGAAACTCTTGCTAATATTGCTAGTAAGGAATTATCAGCATTAGGTGTTGAAGTAGAAGTTTACGATGAAAAACAATGCGAAGAGTTAGGATTAAAAGGGTTATTAGCAGTAGGACGTGGATCAGATAGAAAACCAAGATTTATTGTTATGAAATACTTAAATAATCCAGAGGAAAGCGAAGTAGTTGGATTAGTAGGTAAAGGTGTAACTTATGATTCAGGTGGTTACTCAATTAAACCTACAGCTAATAGTATGGACATAATGCACTGTGATATGGGTGGTGCAGGAACTGTAATTGGAACAATGAAACTAGTTGCGACTAGAAAATTAAAAACTAACGTAATTGCAGTTGTCGGTGCATGTGAAAACATGATAGCTGGTGGTTCTTATAAACCAGGTGATGTGATTTCAACACTTTCAGGAAAAACTGTAGAAGTATTAAATACAGATGCAGAAGGGCGTATTACTTTAGCAGATTCAGTATATTATGCTACTGAAAAATTAAAAGTTAGTAAAGTAATAGACTTAGCTACATTAACAGGGGCATGCTTAGTAGCATTAGGTGAATTCTACACAGGTGCAGTAACAAACAACCAAGAATTCTATAATGAACTAAGCAAAGCTGCGAAAGAAGCAGGAGAAAGAGTATGGCAAATGCCAGCTGATGACAGTTTTAGAGAATTAAATAAATCTTCTGTTGCTGATGTGAAAAATACAGGTGGAAGACTTGGTGGAACAATTACTGCTGGATTATTTATTGAAAACTTTGTAGCAAATGATGTTCCATGGGTACACTTAGATATAGCTGGAACTGCATACCTATCAAAAGCTGAAAAATACCTTCCAAAAGGTGCTACAGGAGTACATGTTAAAACATTATATAATTTAATAAATAAATAAGATATTAAAAGTTCAAGGGTATAAAATGTTCCTTTTAAAGTATCGTAGAATGTACTTTGAATATAATTTTTTACTAATATACTTTGATGAACAAAGTAATTTAAAGGAGAGGTTTTAATATTTAGAATTTTAAA
>CALHQV010000207.1 GCA_938038035.1 uncultured Gemella sp.
ATAACAAATCAATATCAAAAAAATTATTTCGATATAAAAGACAATATTGATAATATAGGAGAAATACGACTAGTTGAGTGTAATTTTTCTCAACTTTCTTCAAGATACGAAGCATTTAAAAATGGAGTCATAGCTCCAGTATTTGATAAGAGTAAAGGTGGAGGAGTACTTGGTGATTTAAATATTTATAATATTCATTTTGTTGTTGGATTGTTTGGTAAACCTAATAAAGTACATTATTCACCGAATATAGTTAATGATGTGGACACTTCTGGTATTCTTCTATTAGAATATAATAACTTTAAAGTTGTGTGCATTGCAGCCAAAGATACTTTTAATAATAGTTATGTTAATATTCAAGGTGATCAAGGAATAATTAAAGTTGTTGGTCCTACAAATGAAGTTCCTAATTACAGTATTCAAACAAAAGATAATCTTATTGAGGAAAATAAAAATATCCATTCACACAGAATGTTTGCTGAGTTTAAAAAATTCGTTGAAGTTATAAATAATAAAGATATTGAATTTATGAATAATCAAAAAGAACATACTTTGAATGTTATGTATATTTATGAAGAAGCGAAAAAGTTTATAGATAATTAAAAAGGAGAAAATCACATGAAAAAATTTTTTAGTAAACCATTTGGAACAGAGGAGCAACCTATAGAGGAAGGAAGATATAGACTATTTTGGACTGCGGTATGTCCGTATGCACATAGAGCGGTTATAGCAAGAGAGATACTAGGGTTAGATGATGCGATTAGTTTAGGAACATTGGATTATCGTCGTGGAGAAGAAGGGTGGCAATTTAGCTTAGATAAAGATGGGCTAGATCCAGTTCTAAAACAATCTAAAATTAAAGATGTGTATTTAAATAGTGATTCAGATTATGAAGGACCATATTCAGTACCAGTACTTGTTGATGTTACTACAGGAAAAGTAGTTAGAAAAGAATCAGCTGAGTTACTTCATGAATTTGCAACAGTATTTAAGAAACTACATAAGAAAGATGGATTAGATTTATATCCTGAACACCTTGCAGGTCAAATCGATGAGTGGAATGAAAAAATAGCTGTAGCTATTAATGATGGTGTATATGGAATGGGATTTGCTGAAAGCCAAGAAAAATATGATGAGGCATTCGATAGATTCTTCGATATGATGGATGTATTTGAGAAACGTTTATCAAATCAAAGATACTTCCATGGTAATACAATAACAGAAACAGATATTCGTTTCTATACTACTATGATTCGTTTTGATGCTGTATATTACGGATTATATTCTGCGAATAAAAAGAGAATTGAGGAATATCCTAACATTTTCAACTATTTAAAAGATTTATATCAAACACCAGGATTCGGCTCTACAACAGATTTTGAAGCAATTAAAGTCGGGTATTACGTATCGGCAGGGAAAACTATTGTACCAAAAGGACCTGAAGTAGATAAGTGGAATCAAAGTCACGATAGAGCTAGATTTGAATAATAAATATGAAGATCATAGATGTTGAAAAATATAACTTATCTAAGGAACAGCTAAACGGGTTTGGATTTAAGGAAGAAGCAGAAAAATTAATATATCGAAAAGAAATTTTAGACAGTAGTTTTCTAATAGAAATAGTATTTGTTAATAATCAACTAATGGTAGAAGTTTATGACATAGAATTTGATGAGATTTATTCATTATTTAGTGTAGATAGTGCTGTAGGTGAAACGGTTCAAAATATTAGAGAACATGTAGAGAATCTACTAAGCTCTATATTAGGATTAGCCGATGAATCAGAACAAATAAATTCAGAAGTAGTCGATTATTGCAATAATAAATACGGTGAAAATCATGTTAATCCTTTTAAAAAACATCCCGATATATTGGCGTTTGTGAATGAAAAAAATAAATGGTATGCCTTGTTATCGGATGTAGAGTATAATAAATTGAATAAAAATACTGATATTACAACTAAGGTGAAAATTCTAAATGTAAAATATCCTACGGATAGAATTTTAGAAATTATTGATAATAAAAATATTTTCCCAGCATACCATATGAATAAAAAACATTGGATTAGCATAGTGTTAGATAAAAATATCAAACTCGAGACAATAAAAGAATTAATCGATACTAGCTATTCTTTAGTTAAATAAAAAAACAGAAACAACTAAAAATCAATTTGTAAAAATTATGATTTAAAGTTGTTCCTGTTTTTATTTATTATTGTTATACGC
>CALHQV010000208.1 GCA_938038035.1 uncultured Gemella sp.
TATAGATATATCAACAGTAGATGAAAATAAAATAAAGGAAGAAATTTATGAGAATTTTAAACCAATATTGGAAGAACTAGAAGATAACGAACCATATATAAATCTTCAATGGATATTCAATAGGGTGTATAGAGATAGAATAAAGTAATATAAAAGATTGATATAAAAAGTTTGAAAATATAGTTGTTTAATTATTTGGTAGATAAGATAATAATTCATAAAGGAAAAAGAGTAGAAATTCATTTAAAAAACGGAGAAGTCATATCAATCTGATATGATTTTTTCTTTTTTACTATGAGAGATTAAGGTTATCTGATATAATATATTGAGTAAACGAGGGCTAAACAGATTTGTAGAATATGATTAAATCAAGGATAGAACAAATCGTTAAATGATGCCCCCCCTAGTGATAAAAAAAGGAGCTTTTGTATGATAAAATTAGTTGTTACAGATATTGATGATACGCTATTAAATAGTGATCGTGAGATTTCTAAGAAAAATAGAGAAGTAATTGAAGAGTGTAAGAAACAAGATATTAAAGTTATTTTAGCATCTGGTAGACCTGATTTTGGAATGATGAGTATAGTAGAAGATTTACAACTTGATAGTTATGATAACTACTTGCTTTCATTTAATGGAGCTAGAATCGCTAATCTTAAAACGAATGAAGTAATCTATGAGAAGTTTTTATCTCCTGAGAGAATTAAGTTCTTAATAGATGTTGCTTTGGAGAATAATTGTGATATTCTTACTTACCAAGGTGGGAAAGTTCTTACTAATCGTGATAATGAATATGCACGAATTGAATCTAGTTTAGTAGATGCAGAATTAGTAATTAGTGAAAATATGAAGGATGATATTAAAGAAGGGGCGGCTAAGGTAATAATTCTTAAACATCCTGATGAAGCTGTTGTAGTTAAAGATAAACTAGCGCTTGAATTAGGTGATGAGTATGAGGTTGCTATGTCTAAGCCGTTCTTTATCGAGATTAATGATAAAGGTATCTCTAAAGGAGTATCTTTAGATTCATTATGTAAAAAACTTGGTTTAACAAATGAGAATGTAATGGCACTAGGTGATGGACTTAATGATTTAAGTATGATTGAGTTTGCTGGTATGGGAGTTGCGGTTGATAATGCTAATCCTACTTTAAAAGAAGCGGCGAATTTTATTTCTAAGTCAAATGATGAAGATGGTTTCGCTTATGCTATTGAAAAATTTGTTCTTGGTAAAGATGTGTAGATAGGAAGAGGTTCTGATGAAAGTAACTTTGATTTGTGTAGGTAAAGTTAAGGAGAAATTTTATAGAGATGCTATAAAAGAATATGAAAAACGTCTTGGAGCATATATTAAGTTAAATACTATTGAAATTTCAGATGAAAAAGTAAAGGTAGAGAATGATTCAGAAATAGCTCTTGCGATGGAAAAAGAAGGAAATAACATATTATCAAAAATTAAAGATAATCAGTATGTTATTACTTTGGAAATTTTAGGTAAGAATTTATCAAGTGAAGAATTTGCATCAAAAATTGATAATTTAATGCTTACAGGTAAGAGTGATGTAGCGTTGGTAATTGGTGGAAGTTATGGTCTTTCTGATAGTGTGAAAAAGCGTAGTGATTTTGCATTATCGTTTAGTAGAATGACGTTTCCACATCAAATGATGCGTGTTGTTTTACTTGAACAAGTGTATAGAGCTTATCGTATAATAACAGGAGCAAGCTATCATAAATAATTGTAAAGAGTGAGGTTGTCTTTTCAGACGATTTCATTCTTTTTTTACTATTAATTCATAAAAATTTTTAGTATAATAAAGGAAAGAATAGACGTAAGAAAGGAGGAGAGTTTGTGGATATATTTAAAATGTCAAATAGTAAGAAAGAGGATGTTATTTCTAAAGAAATAATTATTGCTTTTAGAAAAAAAGGTGGAAGTGATACAAAGAGAGCTATAGTAGAGTATTTTAGGAAAAATTCTGAAGTAATAACCGAAGAATACATTGATTCTCGTCGTATCTCTAAAAAAAGTAATAGGGAGTATTCTCCATTTGAATTTTTCTTTAATTTTAGTTTGAGTTATTTAGAAAAAGCGGAATTTTTAAAAAAAGATGGTAAAGTCTATACTTTAACAGGAAAAGGACGAGAAGCTAATCTTGAGTCTTTAGATTTTTCAGTTATATATAAAGAAATCAATAAGAAGATTAAACGAAAAAAAGAGATAACAGATATAGAAGAAGTAATTTCTGAAGATGAAAAAGAAGTTGTGGAAGATCAGTGGAGAGATGAGCTGATTAGAAAGTTAAAAAAATTCAGCCCAGCAAAATTTGAGATGTTCGCAAGAAAACTTGTCTCTAAGATGAATGTTGAAATGGATGAAAAGATAGGTATTCAAGTATCTAATGATGGAGGATTAGATGGTTTCGGATATATAACAAGTGATGATTTTCGAACTGCTAGAGTTGCTATACAGGCTAAAAGATGGGAGGGGAATGTTCCTTCTCCAGAAATAGATAAGTTTAGAGGTGCAATGGATAAATACAATGCTGAATTCGGTATATTTATCACAACATCGAAATTTTCAAAATCAGCTATAGAAGCGTCTCGCCAGGGGACTAGAACAATAACTCTAATTGATGGTGATATCATTGCTGATTTAGTAGCTAAATATGAACTATATGTTAAACCCGTAACAACTTATGTGTTAGACGAATTTTATGATGTAGAATAGAAGAGAAGAGGAAAGTTATGTTTAATTTGGATAATTATATGTTAGAACGATTATATAATATCTTTGGAGGAATAGCTATTCTATACGGTAGTATTGGATATATTGTTTCAGTTATCTTTTCAAAAATTATGTTTGATATACTTGGTGTTAAACCGATTTTATCGCTTATACCATTTTATAATACTTATAGGATTTATAAAGAGTATAAAGGTCGTGTTTGGAAGAGAAATTGGGGAGTTGCATATCTATTAATTTTTGCGTTACCTATGGCAGTCATAGGAGGATTCGTATTTACATTAATTAACTTACTGATAATTACAGGTGATAGATTTTATGAATATTATGCACTGACACTAATTTTAGGTTTGGTAGTATTTGTAGTTGGTGGATTGATAATCTCAGTGTTTAATTTTATTCTGTTATTTACTATGTATTTACCAATATTTGATACAAAAGGTAGAAGAGTGGTATTGTATATTCAAGCAGCACTAACATTGTTAGTTGTACTTGGAAATAGCATTATTCTTAAAATAGATCCTCATTTTAATTCTCTATGGTTAGTGAAGATACAAATGATTTTTTCTGTTGTATTCACGATTGTTTATCTTTTAGCGGCAAGAGAAGTTAGAGCTAGAATTAGAAGTGGAGAATATGTTCTTCAAGAGAAATTAGATTACGGTACTATGGATAGTTTTGAAGTATATGAAACTTTAAAAGCTCGTGAGAGAAAGCTAGTTGTACCTAAAATTTTTAAAAAAACGAATTATTATGTAATGGATGATAATGTAATTCAAAATAATTATATAAAATAAAGGAGGAATT
>CALHQV010000209.1 GCA_938038035.1 uncultured Gemella sp.
GCTGTGAATTTAGCAAAATAATACACAACAAAAAAAATTCTAAGTAACATCGATATTTGTTACTTAGAATTTTTTATTTATAGAATCTCTTTATCGGATAAGCAGATTCCGTGCAATCACCTATCTGAACTTAATTCTATTATTTATAAATTGATTGTCTGAAATCATCTGTAGAGCGTAAGTACGCATTATAGATTTTTTGTTTTAATAAGTGTACCCAACTCGTTGATACATAACTTGTTGCTCGATCAATGTTAGCAATATCTTTCGCTATCGCTTCATCAATCAGCTGTTGCATCTGTGCAGCACTCGTTATAGTTACCTCTTTTGTACTCTTAACATCACCTAATTCATATTGAATTGTTATCGGTTTTAATCTATTTAATTTAGCAATACGCTCATTAAACATCGCCTTTTTGAAATCAGCCCATGATTTATATTGGTTGTTAAATACCTTGCTTAATACTAAATCATCAGTTACTAAGCCGACATCTTTTCTATGCCAATCTGAGTACGCTACACTACCTTTTTGTTTAGCCTCTTCTTCATATTTATTCGATACATATGGAATAAATCCATTTTGATATCCTTTTTCAGCTAGAAGCTCGTAAGCAGTTTTTCTGAACATAATATCCCCAGGTGCACCTTTTGAATTACTTAGCGCTGCATAAATAGGAGAAAACATACTTATCACATGATATCCATTTCGTGCGTATTGACTATTATCTCTATAAGCACGACGATTAATAATATCGTTATCTATTAATGATTCTAAAGAAGTTAATTTTGCTACTTCCTCATTCGTCAACGGACGAACAGAGTTTCCTGCGTGAGTATCCTTCTTATACTTACTATCTTTTACATAGAAGTTTTCTATTTTTCTATACCATTTTTTCTTAACATCATTTGATTTAGATACCACAGCTTTAGCTTCCATCGCATCTAATGTGTACAGAACATCGTACATCCCATGTACATATTCTTGCAGATCTGCTGCAGACTTATATCGCTCAGTCGGATTATACGTATGTAACCTTGTAAGAGAATCTTTAACTCCTTTGTATACCGTATTTAACACTATAGCATCTTTTTCTAAGCTGTCTGCAGATTGTAACAATCCTAGCGCGTATAATTCAGCTCCTAATCCTTCTCTACGTCCATTTCCTTCAAAGTAAATATGACCATCAGAGTTATGAGTCATCTCATGAGTGTAAACTGACGTTCCATATGCATCTAATAATCTATCACTTACATAATGTACTTCATAACCTGTAGCATAAGCTCCTGCTGCAGGACTATTTTCATACCATTTCCCTGTTGGTCCAAAGAAATTATAAATAGAATCTATATTCTTATCTGTAGCTGTCGCCCAATAACTTCTCCCTTGCGTATCTTTCATCGCAAATCCATCAACAATTGGAACTGAACGGAATAATTTTTCTTTATATTCAGAAGATAACAAGTTATACCAGATATCATAATGATCTCTTTCCCATTTAGAAGCTTGATCAATTTTCGAATGCACATACTTACGTAATGCATCTCCAGAAAGAACAACTCCATCAACAGTGTCACGATAACGTTCATAACCACCAAATGATAATGTAGACATATTCGAAATAGCATACACACTTTCTTCTGGTAGTGTTAATAGTGGTAATAACATTCCTCGATACTTCCATGTAGGTGATGATATTCTATCATACACACCTAATGAATATTTACTGTCCGCTGCCGCTTCTTCTTGTTTTTTACGAACTTCTGGAATATCTGATTTAGTTTCTACTATATAAGCTTTAGTATTATCTTTAAACCACTGATTATTTGTTTTATTCGGTAAGAATAGCTTGCGATACGCTTCTACAAAATCAAATACTGTATCTTCTCCTTTTAGTGGAGCAAGTAAACTACCGTATAATCCTATGCTGTTACCTCCGCGTAAGTTTTCTAACTCACTATTTCCTAGCGAGATAAGTGTATCTAATGTCGAAGTTGAAGTATTACCATTGAAGTCGAATTTATACGTAGACAAATCTTTCGTATTCATATCATCATAATTAATATTGTACCAACGATTCATATAAGTAAGACCTAATAGCAACGCTTCTTTATTGTTTTTAATTTTCTCACTTACATACTCAACTACACCATTACCCATAGTATTTACAGCTTTATCCATAGTAAGGATCTTTCTTAAATGTTCGGCGATATTAGCTTTAACCTTCTCAAATTCTTTATCTAGATATAGATTATCTATAGCTTCATTATCTGTAACACCAAGAACCTGTTTCATGGCCTCTGAATTATAAGTCACACCTTGTAAATCAGGTAATACATTATTAATTATCTTCGTATAATCAGACACAAATGCTTCTGGAGTAAAGATATATTCTTTTCCTGCAACATTATATTCCAACACTTGATTATTTTCGAAACTTCCTTTGAAAGTAACATCTAAATACTCGACAGTATTATCTTTATAGTGAAGCATTAGCCTATTAATAGTATTTTTAGCTCCATTAATATCAGTTACTACATTGTTACCATTCATTGGTACAACATCAAGTAATTCTGTAGTATACAGTTTATCTGTTTTATCTACCTTATTACCGTAGTTAACAACCAATTCTTTATTGTAAAATGGCATTAATTTTTCGATATTATTATAAGCTACTTTTCTATCTGCTTGAGCTTTACTTAATTTCGTATAATCTACAGTTCGAACATTAGTTTTCAAGAATTCTCCTGTATCTTCAAGAGTCGTAGTTATTCCGTAAGTAGCAATTCTCTTATCAGCTTGCTCTTTAGTTAGCTTAGTCGCATACTTATCATCTTTTTTATTATTAACAGCTGTCATAGCATTTACTATATCAGCACCGTCATATTGATCTCCAGTAATAGCATAACCATAACCGACATTCATGTTACTAACTACATTGTTAATACGTCCATCTTTCCAAGTAGAACCTACGATTCCTCCGATTCTTGAATAGTTATGACCATTTATTATTTTACCAGATGTAACAGAATTATTTATTAAAGCTCCGCCATCCACTTTACCTGCAATACCACCTGTGTTTTGACTAGTATTACGTGCTGCAGTAGAAATCTGAGCATCCACTTTCGCTCTATCAATTACAGATTCAGAACCTGATAAATTACCAACGATTCCACCTGCATAACTCGCTGTAGTATTAGCATGATTCGCTACAATAGTCCCTGTGAACGAACTATTCTCTATCACTGTATTAGCAGCACTTACCACTAATCCTGCCACAGATTTTCTACCTGCAACCTTACCTTCAACCGAAACATTACTAATAGTCACTTTATTAGCCGTTTTCGCTAAAGCTGCAGCATTTTCTCTACTATCTACATCAACATTTTTAAGATCCAAGTCCTTAATCGTCGCGCCTTTTAACGTTTCAAATAACGGCTTCTTAAGGTCATAAATCGCATAAGATTTAGTTCCATCTGAACCGATTAATTTCCCCGTGAATGTTCCTGTTAAATAACTTGTTCCATTATTCAGAAGCCCGACTTCATCAGCTGTCATATCAGAGCCAAGTTTGAAGACACCAGACATATTCCCTTGCATTGCAGCTACAAGATTCTTAAACGATGTATAAACCCCGTTTTGCTCAGCTTTCGTTTTAGCTACATTAAATGAATAATGATCTTTATATCCTTCTAACCCTTCTTCAACCAGTTGATTTATCGCAGCAGTAACCTTATAGTTTCCATCTGCACTTTCTGTAATAGATTGCACAGGTAGGTACATTTCTTTAAATCTA
>CALHQV010000210.1 GCA_938038035.1 uncultured Gemella sp.
ATACTTTTTCTTTATTATAATGTATATACCAAGTGGCTTTTTAGATATCCTATAAACCACTGTGGAAAGTAATTCGACAAAATCATGTTTCTTCTAACTCACGATTTTTGAGCCACTCACATATATCAAGTAGATTTTATCAGGTTTATAGCTAACATATATTGGGAGTTTATCAATTTATATCTAATCTCACTTGTGAAATTAAAAAATCCCCTCTAAAGTTAAATCTATAATCTAACTCTCAAGAGGATTTCTTATTTATTTATTGATTGATTTATTTTTATCTAATCCCTTAAAGTATCTTCTTTCGGGAATGTGATTTCTATCCTAGTTCCTTCTCCTACTTTTGAAGAAATTTCAATATGATGACCTAGTTTATCTAGAGTTTTTTTACATAAATACAAGCCTAGACCACTCGATTTTTTTTCGTATCTTCCATTAAAACCTGTAAAACCTTTTTCAAAAATTCGAGGTAGATCTTCTTCTTTAATACCCATACCGTTATCTTCTATAACCAGTTTATTTTCACAAGTTTCTATTTTAATTTCTCCACCGGTACTAGTATATTTCACACTATTACCTAGTATTTGTTCAAAAGCGAAACTCAACCATTTTTTATCACTAATTACCATTGTTTCATGTGAAACATAGTTTAATTTTATTTTTTTGTTAATGAAGATAGTCGCATATTTTTTTACACTATCTTTCACCACTTCATCAAGATTAATCTTAGTAATAACGTAATCTGATGATATGCTATCTAATCTTATATACGTCAGAACCATCTCAACATAGCGTTCTATTTTGAACAATTCTTGCTGTAAGACTTTTTGATCTACTTCTTCATTGTCTAATAGAAAATTCATCGCCGCAATCGGAGTTTTTATCTGATGAACCCACATACTGTAGTAATCTACCATGTCGGTATTTTTTTGTCGATTTTCCTGAGTTAATTTCTCTAACTCTTCATATAATTTCTCTATGATTTTATGATAATAATCAATCCTAATATCCAAGCTTTTCGGTAAATCTTCAAGATCATTTAGAATATTTTTCTCTAGAAATTTTAATTTTTTATAACTTTCTTTATAATTAACAAAATCTAAAAAGCTAGCTATAAGTGATGCTAAAAAACAAAAACTTCCTGTATATATTAGTGCCTCAAGTGGTAAATTATATAAGTAAAACATAATGAAAAATATAAAAATAAAAACTACAAATAAAATATAAACTTTTATGTTTTTCTTTAAATAACTTTTTAATATTTCCATTAGACAATATATCCTTTACCTTTTTTAGTCGTAATAAATTCATCTATTCCTATGCTTTTTAACTTAGCTCTAAGCCTATTTATATTAACCGATAGGGTATTTTCATCGATGAAATTATCACTTTGCCACAGAGCTGTAATTATCTCTTCTCTCGTTACTATTTTTTCTCTATTTTCTAATAAAACTGTAAGAATTTTACTTTCATTTTTAGTAAGTTCGATGATATTATCTTGAAATTTCACCTCATCTCGACTCATATCAAAAATTATATCTTTATACACTACAAGATTTGAAGAGCCGCTAAAATTATAAACACGACGGAGTAGGGCTTCGATTTTTGCCTTTAGAACAACTAACTTAAATGGCTTTTCTATAAAATCATCAGCACCTATATTCATAGCCATAACAATATTCATATCATCATTCGCAGACGAAATAAAAATTATAGGAACTTTCGACAATTTCCTAATCTCCTCACAGAAATAATAACCATCAAAGTAGGGGAGATTAATATCCATTAATACTAGATCCGGTGATTGTTCTACAAATTCTTTAACTACATTTTGAAAATCTACAACTTCATGTGTAGCATACTGCCATTTTTTTAAATATCCAGCTATTGAATTTGAAATTATCTCATCATCTTCAACTATCATTATTTTATACATACTTTCACCCCTTAGTTACTATTATTACTAAAATTATATCACAAACACACTTCTTATGATATATTCTACAAAAAATATATCTCTGCTATCTCTTATTTCCCTAAAACAAAAAGCAGAGATTGCCTAGGAATGAGTTTATATGAAATTTCCACGCTGCCTTGCTTCTATTTCATGCTCCTAAACAACCTCTACTCAAAAAGAGAAAATTGTGGATTAAGATATTTTTTATATGTTAGTATTAAAATAAATGGTTGTCAAGGGTTTTTAATAATCTGTCTTAATCCACAATTTTTAATAAAATATTAATTATTTTAATTAAATGTTTCTTATGAAACTTTTCTTTTAGATATTTTCTAATGCTAAACGTAAATCTTCAATTAGATCATCCGCGTTTTCTAATCCAATTGATAATCTAATTTGCTGCGGAGTAATTCCTGTATATTGTAATTCCTCCGGACTTAATTGACCATGTGTTGTTGATGCTGGGTGGATAGCTAAACTTTTCGCATCAGCTACATTCGCTAAGTTTGAGAAAATTTCTAAACTATCAATTACTTTACGAGCTGCTTCTTCTCCTCCAACTACATCAAATGAGAAGATTGATCCACTACCTTTAGGTAGGTATTTTTTAGCTAATTCATAATATTTGTTTCCTTCTAATCCTGGGTAGTTAATTGATGCTACTTTAGGATGTTTTACTAAGAAGTCTATTACTTTTTGAGTATTTTCTACATGACGCTCTACTCGTAAAGATAATGTTTCTAAACCTTGTAATAATAAGAATGCGTTAAATGGTGATAATGCTGCTCCTGTATCACGTAATAACTGTGTTCTTACATTTGTAATGAACGCAGCAGCTCCTACATCTCTTGTATAACTTAAGTTATGGTAACTTGGATCTTCATCAACTAATTGTGGGAATTTTCCACTACCTTCCCAGTCGAATTTACCACTATCTACGATAACACCACCGATAGATGTACCGTGTCCTCCAATGAATTTAGTCGCAGAGTGAATAATAATATCTACACCATGGCTAAATGCATTAATTAAGTATGGACTAGCAAATGTGTTATCTACTACTAATGGAATTTTGTGTTTGTGAGCAATTTCAGCCCATTTTTCTAAGTCAGCAATATTTGCTAATGGGTTTCCTAAAGTTTCTACAAATAGAGCTTTAGTTTTATCAGTAATTGCTTGCTCAATTTCTTCAAAGTTATCTGGATCAACAAAAGTTGACTCTACACCATAGCGTGGTAGGGTTAGTTTTAACAGGTTATATGTTCCTCCATATACATTTTTAGAAGATACAATGTGATCTCCAGCATGTGCTAATGTTAAGAATACGTATGTAATTGCCGCCATTCCTGAAGCTACAGCTAATGCACCAACTCCACCTTCTAATGCATTAATTCTTTCTTCAAAGACTGCAGTAGTAGGGTTAGTAATACGTGTATAAATATTCCCAGCTTTTCTTAATGCAAATGAATCAGCTGCATCTTGAGTATCATCAAAAACAAATGATGTTGTTTGATAAATAGGGACCGCTCTTGCTTTTGTATCTCCAACTGTTTGTCCTGCGTGTAGTTGTAATGTTTCAAAACTAAATTTTCTTGTCATAATATATTTCCTCTTTTCTACGTCTAGATAAGTTATTTTTCTATAAAAAAAAACACCTCTACTACATATTTACATATGTAATAGAGGCGATCATCTTATTCGCGTTACCACTCTAATTTATACTAATCTTGCGATTAGTACCTTATTCAGTACATTTTTATACTATGTGCTATATCGTGCAACTTACGTGTTTACCTATTAGATAAACAAAACTCTAAGACCATTTTCAACTAATCTTCACCATGTTACTTCACACCAACCAATAACTCTCTGTTTTAGCTACGTATTAATTTACTTATCTTTTCAACGTTTGTGTATTAAATTAAACTAATTGTACACCCGTTTTTCATATTTGTCAATAACTTTTTTAAAAAAATTAAACCGCTTTATTTTTCTTCTATAAGATGTTAAATAAAAAATCTATATAAATATTTTAATCTATTTATTATTCACCAAGTAAAATTCCTGTGTAATTATTTATTCCAATTTAAGGAATAGTAATTTTATAATTTTTTAGATGCAAATTAAAAAGTAGAGAAAAGATGAGAAAAAAATAAAAAATAGGGTAGAAAAAATTCAAAAATAAGGAAAACATCAAAAATATACAGCAAAAAATAGGGGGAATATAGAATGGCGTAATAAAAAAGTGTAATAAGGAAATCAAGAAAATAGTAGTAAAACTACAAAATTTCAAGAAAATATAGAAGATTATTATACAATCCAACAATAAAGTGATGAGATAGTATAGTAATCTTCTATTTTGGTTATATTTACATAGTTACTATTTAGATTATTATTTAAACTAAATCAAATAACAACTTATATTTATCTATTATTTCCTTTAATTCTTCTTTTCAACACTTTCTTCTATATCAGATACCCCTCTTGCTTTCAAATATAAAGCAAGAATTTAATCAAGCATTACTTTTCTTCTAATAACTCTAGTACTTTTTAAAGAATGATATGTAGGATACTCTCTTACTCTTTTTTAAAATTCAATTATACATCCTTTTCCTTTTTTTATGGTATAATAGCAATAATAACACTCATATCACTATATGAGTATCCCAGGAGGTTTATATGGAATTTACTAAAACAAAAGATGGTTTCGTTAAATATGATGAAAATGGTAGGGTAATCGCCGAAATTACATATTTCCAAACTAATAACCCTAATGTTGTTGTCGCTGATCATACTTTCGTTGATCCTTCACTTCGAGGTCAAGGTGTTGCAGGAAAGCTATTAGATGCTCTTGTTAAAGATATGGCTGAGCAAAACAAAAAAATTAAACCGGCATGCTCTTATGTCGTTAAAAAATTCCAAGAAGATTCTTCTTTCGATTTTATTAATGCTGAAAAATAGTTTTTTAAAAGCAGAAAATTGATTTTTTATCCTTGTAAATGTATATCACTATGAAAGCTTTCTTTAGGTCTCTCTTTTCGTGGCTTTGGACAAAAAAATGGCGAGTTTTTGCTGTTTTTAATGAAGATAAAACTTGCATAAGCATTCCTTATTTTGATTTGAAAATACCGAACTTGCCATAACGGTTAGCAAAATCGCTGGCGCGACCTTCATTGGCAACTTGTCTAACTTTACCGGTATAAAATGGATGTGATGCCGAGGACGTATCACACATAAACACCGGATATTCTTTGCCATCTTCCCACTTCATGGTGTTTGTGGTTCTGGCACAAGAGCGAATCAAAAAGCCTTGCTTAGCATTGGAATCATAAAAAAGAACGGTACGATAATTTTCCGGATGAATCCCTTTTTTCATTTTATACAACCTTATTTCTTGATAAAAAATAACAATGTGAACCATATTACACAAAAAACGCTGTCCAAGCAAACTTATTTTAATAAGAAAAATAAGAGAGCAGAAAAAAGTGTTGAATCAAGCTTTACATAAGCAAAAACAACTTAGAAAAACACCAAAAATGCCTAATTAATTTTTATAAAAAACAATGTTATTTTCGACCGCACTTTAATAAAAACCTAATAAGTTCTTATTTCAGGTGCTTGATAGAATTTAATAAACTGTTCTATTTCAAGAAGATCTGTACTGAATAACAATTTGTCAAAATGTGT
>CALHQV010000211.1 GCA_938038035.1 uncultured Gemella sp.
AGTTAAAGTTCTTCCTAAATATTATACAAATTTTTTAAAAAATATATTAATAGTCTATATCAGAAAAAATTATGAAACAATAATATTTTTTAAGAGTTATTGTACTGATAATAAATATTATTGAATGGAAAAATTTTCTTAAATATGGTAAAATAAAGTATTGAGAAATCAACGATTAAATTTCTAATGAAAGAGATTAAAGGAGATTATATGATTAATAAATTAGGATGGGAAATTGGTGGAGAACAAGGTGAAGGGCTAGAAAGTACAGCCGAAATCTTCTCTACGGTAATAAATACACTAGGTTATCACATGTATTCTACAAGAGACTTCGCAAGTAGAATTAAAGGTGGACACAGTAATAGTAAAATTTGTATTTCAGAAGAAAGAATTAATGTTATTGACTATAAGACAGATATTCTTATAGCATTTGACCAAGCTACATTAGATAGTTATATTCCAGAATTGGATGAAAACAGTATTATTATTGCGGACGCTAAAATTAAACCAGAAATTTCAGAAGAAATTAAAGGATTAGTTGCGGTATTCCCAATTACTGATTTAGCAAAAGAAATTGCAAATCCAATTATTAAAAACATTATTACGCTTGGAATTTGTTCAGCATTATTAGATATTGATTCAAAAATATTCTACGATATGATTGAAGCGAAATTTTCTAGTAAAGGTGAAGAAATAGTAAATATTAACATTCAAGCCTTCGATAAAGGTCGTGAAATTATGAATGAATTCATGACTGAAAATAATATTAATGATAAGTATTATCTAAAAAAATTAAATCCAACTCACAAAAATATGTGGTTAGTTGGTAACCATGCGGCAGGTCTTGGTGCACTAGCGGCAGGATGTAGAATGTATGCAGGATATCCAATTACACCAGCTACGGAAATTATGGAATATTTATTTGATAAACTTCCACTAGTAAATGGTGCATATATCCAAACAGAAGATGAGATTGCAGCGTTAGGTGTAGCTATTGGAGCGAACTTTGCAGGAGTTCGTGCTATGACAGCTACTTCAGGGCCTGGTATCTCATTAATGACAGAGTTCTTAGGTATGGCAGCGATGGCAGAGCAACCAGTTGTTATAGTTGATGTTCAAAGGGGGGGACCTTCTTCGGGACTTCCAACAAAAACTGAGCAATCAGATATTTTCCACGCAGTTTATGGTGGAACAGGGGATGCTTCTCGTATTGTATTAGCTCCAACATCTGTAGAAGATTGTTTCTACACTATGATTGATGCGTTCAATATGGCAGAAAAATACCAAACACCTGTTATTGTCTTAATGGATTTACAATTAGGTATGAACAAAGCTACAGTACCTAACTTTGATTTTAGTAAGGTTCAAATCGATCGTGGTAATCTATTAAAACAAGAAGAAATCACAGAAGAAGATATTATTTACTTCAAACGTTATGCGACTGATGTATTAGTTTCAAACAGAACTATTCCAGGTCAAAAAGGTGGAATCCACAACGCAAACAGTTATGAACACTCTGTAGTAGGATTACCTTCTGAGGTTAAACGTAATACAATACGTCAAAAAGAAAAACGTTCTAATAAGATTGAATCTGCATTAGTAGAAAAACCATTCGAACTAAATGAATATAATGATGAAAAAGATATTCTATTAGTAGGTGTAAATTCAACATATGGAGTTCTAAATAAAGCTGCTAAGCAATTACAAGAACAAGGTATGAAGATTGATACTATGCACATTCGTCAAATTTACCCAGTTGCTCAGCCTATTCGTGATGCATTTGATAAATATAGAAAAATCTATATTGTTGAACATAACCACAATAAACAGTTACGTACTGTAATAGCAAGTAAATATCACAATTCAGAAAAAATTGGTAGTTTACTAAAATATAATGGAGATATCTATTATACTCACGAACTTGTTGAACAATTACTAGAGGAGGAGAAATAATTTGAAAGTAACATTAAAAGATTATAAAAACGATGTTAAGCCCGATTGGTGTGCCGGTTGTGGAGACTTCTCGGTACTTGCGGGGATAAATAGAGCTGTTGTAAATCTAGGGATTAAACCTGAAAATGTGGTAATCTCAGCAGGGATTGGATGTTCGGGGAAAATCAGTGGATATACAAAAGCATATGGAGTTCAAGGATTACACGGACGTTCATTACCAATTGCTCAAGGGATAAAACTAGCGAACCAAGATCTAACAGTTTTTGCTATGGGTGGAGATGGTGATGGATATGCTATCGGGATTGGACATGCTGTTCATGCTATGAAACGTAATGTAAACATGACATATGTAGTAATGGATAACCAACTTTACGCATTAACAAAAGGTCAAATGTCTCCTAAATCTGATGAAGGTTTAGTAACGACAACAACTTTAGAGGGTGTAATGGAAAAACCATTATCAGCTATGAAAATTGCCTTATCTTGTGAAGTTACATTCTTAGCGCAAGCATTCACAGGTGACATGAAAGAAATGATGCAAATCTTCGAAGAAGCTGTTAACCATGATGGATTCTCACTAGTTAACGTGTTTAGTCCATGTAAAACATATAACTACAAAAACACACCAGCGTGGTATAAAGAACACTTAACAAAACTTTCTGATATCGAAGGTTATGATAATACTAATAAATTAGAAGCGTATAGAGTCTTAGAAGAATACAACGACCTTGTAACAGGGGTAATTTACAAAAATGAGAAAAAACCTCATTACGAAGACACTTTACGCAATTATAAACGAGATGAACCTATTGCTCATCAAAATCTAGAACTTAGTGAGGAATTATTTAACTCGTTATGTGATGAATTCAGATAAGAGGTAAAATATGAAAATTAAAAAAATATTATTACCATTAGCTGCTGCTTATGTAGGGTATCGTGTTTATCAAAAAACAGAAGAGCAAGAATTAAATAATGATCACATAGATAGGTGTAGAAACAAATTAATCGCATTAGGTTACGATGTTATAGATAGCTATACGCTAAACTTAAAAGAAAACTCATATTTAATGTTCTATTTTGACAATAACAATATCGAATATGAAGTACGTTATGATAAAGAAAGTGAAACAATAGAGTACATAAAAGAGGTATAAGAAAATGAGTAAATCAATAGAAAGATTCAGAGAATTAACAATGTTAGACGGAACATCAGGATTTGAAAGTGAAATTTCAAAATATTTAGAAGAAAATTTATCTAAATATGCTGATGAGATTAAGTTCGATAATCTTGGTGGAATCTATGCTATTAAAAAGTCCAAAAAAGAAAATGCTAAGACAGTTATGATTTCAGCTCACATGGATGAAGTTGGATTTATTGTAACTAAAGTATTACCAAACGGTATGCTTAAATTCGAAACACTTGGTGGTTTTAGGGAAGATGTTCTTTTAGCTCAAACTTACACAGTAACTTCATATGAAGGGAAAAAATTCACTGGAGTAATAGGGTCAATTCCTAAACACTTCACTGCAGGAGTAGCGCAAAATGTAAAAATTAGCGATATGACTATAGATGTAGGTGCATCTTCAAGAGAAGAAGCTTTAGAAATGGGAATTCGCGAAGGAGCATTTGTTACACCAAAAACAACATTCGAACAACTTACTGAAAATAGATTTATGAGTAAAGCTGTTGATAACCGTTACGGATGTGTAATTATTACAGAAATCTTAGAAGAATTTGCTGAAAAAGAATTAGACTTCAATCTAGTAGTTTGTGCTACTGTTCAAGAAGAAGTAGGTCTTCGTGGAGCAACTGTGGCAGCAAATATGATTAAACCCGATGTATGTTTCGTTGTAGACTGTAGTCCAGCAAACGATATGGATGGAAAAGAAACTAGTAACGGACGCTTAGGAGAAGGATTCTTGGTAAGATTAGTTGATAGAACTATGGTACTTCGTGCTAATATGAGAGAAAAAATCGTTTCACTTGCTGAAGAAAATGGAATTAAATACCAATACTTCACTTCACCAGGAGGAACAGATGCTGGTAATATTCATCAAGCATTAAATGGTATTCCAACTACTGTAATTGGTATTTGTGCACGTTATATTCACACTCACAATGCAGTATTCGATATCCGTGACTACTACGCAGCTAAAGCAATTTTAGGAAAATTATTAGAAACTATCGATGATAAATTCATTGAAGATGTAAGAAAATAAAAAGAAAAATGAGGATAGAAAAATTTCTATCCTCATTTTTTATCTTTTTCTTTTACTTCTTCTATATTGTTGAGGTTCTTCCTCATAATAGTTATTGTTGTTATTCTCGTATACAGGATCTAAAGGATGAGAATCATCAATATATTGAGATTCATCATATTCTTCTTCGTAGCTTTCATAATATTCATCTTCCATATATTCTTCGTGTATAGTAGCATTAATTTTAACAATTATTCCGAAGAGAATACTGTTAGCGATTAATGAACTTCCACCATAACTTATAAATGGCATACTTATACCAATTACAGGAATAATACTAAGTGTTGAAAAAATATTGATGAAGAATGAGAAACAAAAACTACAAATAGCTAATAAAATAAAGTAGTAGCTGTAGTTACCTTGCTCGCATTTTTTCATTATATTGAATAATCTTAGAATAAATATAAAGAAGATAATTAGAAATATTGCTGCACCAATAAATCCAAAGTTCTTAGCAACTATAGAAAAGATAAAATCATTAAATTGTTCATCTATATAGTTTTTATTTTTAGCGAATGTACCTGTAAGTCCACCTAATTTAATCTCACTAAGAACTTGAGTGATTTGGTAAGAGTAATCTAGCTTGTAAGCTTCAGGATTTAACCATGAAAGGATACGATTAAGCTGATAAGATTTTAATCCAACTAGACTTAGAAGTCTTGGGAAATATAAGGCAGCAAGAATAATAATTGCTAATCCAGCTATTACTACAGAGTAGATTCTGAATAATGTCTTCCCTTTATTACAAACTAAAAATACTAAACCTAAGAATAAAAAGATGAAAAATAAACCATTACCTAAGTCATTCTCTTTTAGAACTAGTACGAATGGTATTGAAATTATTAATGATATTTTTAAAAGTTTTACAGTGTCGGTATTATCTTTAAAACTCTTTTCTTTTATCAACATACTAATCATAGCTACTGTGGCTATTTTACCAAATTCAGATGGTTGTAAGGTGAATAGTCCGAGATTGTACCAGCTACGTGCACCATTTACGATAGGAGCAAAATTATTGGGTACTAAGAATATTCCAACCAAAAGAACTAGTGCGAATAAATAGAATGCTATAGAGAATTTTTCTATATAATCTATTGGTATTTTCTGAAGTAAATATATTATTCCAAGACCAATTAAATAGAAAACAAATTGCTTAAGGAATAATGTAGGTGTTTTATTGTTATTATATTCAGCTAGTAATATAAATAATAAACTAGAAAAGCTAAATATAAAATAAAAAATCAATATCGATAAATTTGTTTTATTTTTTATGAAATTTAACATAAGTCAACTCCTTTGTTGTAATTATACAATATTGAAAGGATATAAGCAACTTATGAGAAATCTACTATGAGAAATCTATTAAAGAGAGTTGAAATTCTATTGTTATATATATTGTACATATAGTAACAAAACTCCAAATTTAATGTATAAATT
>CALHQV010000212.1 GCA_938038035.1 uncultured Gemella sp.
ATTAATTTTTACAGCTACTCCTTTCATATCACAACCATTACCTCACGTTTAACTTTATAAATCGCATCCGATATATAATACTCAATTTTAGCTTCCTCTGCCTCTCTTGCCAACTCGTTTTTTCTACAAGCTAAAAAACATTCAGAATGATCAACAAACACAACAACACCTCTTACCCTTTTTAAATCTGCAAGAAATCTCTTATCATTATGTTTTAAAATATTTAATCGCTGTTCTTTTTTCATAATAAATCCTCTTCTTCAAAATCAATATCATCACAAATACAATCTAAAAACTCTAAAGCTTGACATCTATCGCAGTAGAATATACTCCGACTGTTTTCTTCGAAAATTTTATTTTTCAATTCCTCGTCAACCTCAATAGGCTCATACAAGTAACACATATTATTTCTTTCGAAATAATTTTTAGTTTCTTCATTGTGTATTTTAACACAAGAACACCCACCACAATATATAGGTGGCTCATCGTTCCAATTTTGGCAAATGAATTCCTTTTCCATAATCGTTAAGTTTTCTGTGCATATCCATAAAATACATATTCAACAAATCAGCATGTGGGTCTTTTGTCTCCTTGAAAACATTAAAATACTCAATAAACTCACGAATCCTAACACGTTGTTCTATTTTAAGCGCATGTAATTCAGACAAATGTACAACTCTTATATAAAAACGAGGCTCAATAAAATCTCTTGGAATCAATATTATAAAATAATGGTTCTCATGTATTTTGCGATAAACTCTTCTACAAAATGAAGATTCATTACAATCTAATCTACCAGACACATCATCAAACCCACTCATCTGAGCGTACTCTATTAAACTATCTTCTAAATCAGTCATATTTATGTCATTTTTTTTCTATAATAAAAACTGTATGTTTTATATACTAAGAAGCTTTTGAAACAGTGTCATCAAAGGTTATTAATTCATAAGAAGAACGCTCAAATGATATAAATGGATATCTATAAGTATGTACTTTACATATCTTGCTCAAAACCAAACCGTCAACAACAAATTTATCACTTGTTTCAAATCTGAAAATACGAGATTTAGTACCCTTTACTATCTTATAAGCCTTTCCATCTTTTTTAGGAAAGGCTACTCCGTCTTTAAAGTTATATATTATCTTCTTCATATATACTTTTTGCTAATTTTAAATTTATCAATCCAGTAATGTCGAAAAGATTACTAACTAGATATTTATATATATCGAAATCAAAAGGAATGTAGTCTCCGGTGAAATTTTCGTCTTGATTATTGAAATCATATTCATCAAAATATAATCCAAACCAACCTTCCTTATCTCTCCACCCTATCTCATAACCCTGATAATCATCACCTCCGGTCGCTGTATTCCATCCAAATCTGGTTACTGAATCATCTTCGTATAGCTTACCTTTTGGCTCATACATCTTTCCTATAACCTCAATAGGAACACTTCCATCAGGTAATCTCGCATAAAGGCAAGAGGTGGGTCTTAAAAGTGGATATACCTCTGGATTTTCTCTATGGTCAGGATTCTTAGATTCGTCAAAATAATAATTTTCAAAATTACCATCAAAACAAATACATTCTTTAGAAATTAAACGAATTTCAGCTTCACGCTCAGTAAAAGAACCCTTAAAAAATGGGTAGTCATATGACTTATGTGATACAGATAACCCATAAGGAATATACATGCAAAAATCCGATAATTGAAGTTTTCTATCCATAATCAAAAATCATAAATAAATAATTTCTCAACAGTATTATAAGTATTTGTAGTACTCATAGAATTAGTTATTGATTTACTCCAAACAACTTTAAAGTCATCAGGAGCATTATACTCACTTACGAAAACAGTATGACCATCAATAGACTTATCCCTAGCAAATTGAAATAATAATTCATAATTAAAATTTCTAGATAAGCTATATTTCTTAGTATTCATATATGGAATGTCTAAGTAAATAATACTATTATCAGGAATAATAGCATCTCTATAATCTCCTGATATAAAATGAATTTCTTTTATTTTATCTATTTGACGTTCAGTGTTTTTTATTTGTTCAGATATATAATCACGACCACCTACATTATGTCCCGAATATCCACCATCAAAAAATCTACCATTAAAAGACCCCATAAATCCAATCCAACCAATCATAAACATTTCATAGTCACTATATGATTTTTTGTTTTGATTATAAATATTTCTCCAATGAGAATATAAACATTTATCTATAATATAAGGTCTATCTAAATTATCCTGCAAACCTTTCCACATTGCTATTAAAAATGGATTTATATCATTACCGATTCTTAATCCATCTACTTTATCTATAGAGTTACATCCACCTACAAATAATTCAACATAATATTGATCTTTTCGTCTATTTTTCAACATTATTGGTAAAATATCCTTAGCTATTCTACTTTTACTACCCATGTATTTCATAATCTTTTCTTTTAATTTCTACAAATGTATAAATAAAAATTAAATAAACAAACAAATAGTTGGTTATTTTTTTCTCATTTCATAAATTCATTTGGTACATAAACAAGAAATCTATATCCATGTATAAAAACACCATTAAACATTTCATCGGTAGGATAATCAGTGCCGAAATAAAATTTTCCCTTAACATATATCTTCATAGATTCATAAGCCGGAAGAGATATATAAAGAGTACTAGAGTAAATACCTTGGCACATCAATTAATCCACAAAATCACAAACCTCATCATATATATCCTGAGGATTTTGACTGGAAAAATCCATCCTAATAAATTCGTAAGTATTTTTATTTACGAAAATAGACCAAGCGGATTCAAATATCCGCTTGTCTAAATTAACAGTTAATAGCTTGCTCATATTAAACCACTTTAGCTATTCCTTCAGCCGATTTTACATCCTTAGGAGATTCAGCACTACCATCGAATGCTCCGGTGAAGAATCCGGCAATAACCTCTCTTCCATCATAAAACATAAACAATTCCCCATAATTACCCTGCAAAACAATACAGCCTTTTTCAATTCCTCCGGTTATACTGTAGAAGTCTCCCTTAAGTAGCTCTACAAGTAGATTCTTAACACCACCAACAGCATACTCATTAAAATAAGGACTGAAAGGAAATTGAGCATATCTGTTAGGTGCAGTCGGGTCTCCACTTTTATAAGAGATAAAAGCATGCAGTCTTTCGTAAAATGTATCCGATATAATCATTTTTCGAACATAATCGAACATCTGCCTATCTGGAATAACACCACCTTTATTAAGAGATATCCATCTTAAGAATTCAGCCTGATAATCTTCAAACGAATTTTTATCCAAGAATAGAGACAACCCTTTCTCCAAACCTCTACGGTATTCTGATTCAAGAGATTTATCGTCAACAAGATTTACACTATCATTACCAGTAGACGGAACTTTCAACTCTTTACTTTCGATTTCACGAGCCAACTTTCTGATGCGACTTATGTAATCAAGCAATATATGGTTAACACGATACTGTTCTTCACCACTAATCCCTTCGAAAGCAAATTCGTTACACCATCTATAAGCTATCGTATCAGCTCTATCATCACTCTCAATAATATCTACAACAAAACCACGAGGGATAGTACGACATCCTATTCTAACATTATTCAAATCACTCAAGCTCTCATGCTTCATAACACAATTGACCAGTTCACTTCTGAATGTAGCAGATAAAGCTTTAGGATTATACACAGCCTTAGCAAGTTTTGATTCAACCTTGTGAGCAGTGTCACAAACAGACTCCACAGATTTTTTTAATTGATCGCAAGTCTCCTGAGACATATAGACAGCACCTTTAGAATCGAAATTACTAAATATCATAGGTCTGAATATTCCCCATTGCTCGATCAGGTCGAGTCCGGTCTCAAATTTAAATCCTTTAATCCAAGCTTCTCGGTGAGGCTTCAACTCTCCTTCCATATGATCAACAAAATATAGGTATTCAAGGAAGGCATACTGAATCTGAGAAAACTCTGTAAACCCAGAGATATTCTGAAACTCCTTTCTAAAGTCGAAAGCTAGGTTAATTTCAATAAAAGACGGCATAGATAGAGAATAATCCCTTTTAGCTATTTTATGCTCCATATAAGGCTCAAAAAAGCTCCGAATCCAGCCTACGACCTCGCCAACACTATATTTTGACCCTAAATAATGAGAAACATTCCTTCCAAGAGTCACAAAATAGTCATACCCCACTTCTTCTGGGGACTTAAAAACATCAGATTTTACTTCGTTCATTTTTACATTTATTTACATTTAGGCATACGGATTATCCGTAATCAGTTCGACAAATGTATAACTTTTTATCGAAATCTCAAAATCAACAAACAAGTATTTCGTCTTTTTATGAAAAATATTTCCCGACCGATCAGTCTAGGCAAGAGGGGGTACCGACCGATTTTCACCAAAAACACCCAAAACGCTAGTGAAATTTTGTAAATTCTAGCAAAATTATCTGTTATTTTTCGCTTTTTCTAAATAAGACACCCCTCTTGAAAAAGTTTTCAACAAAATTAGATCGCTAGTAAACAATACTTTAGCCGTTTTTGTGTAGGGTGTGTAGGGTTGAAAATTTTTGTGTAGGGTTGTTTTTCGATTTTTTCGCAACCCTACACACTTTTATAACTCAATTAAAACCAAATAATTATACGTTAAATTTAACATCAAAAAAAAGGTCTGTGTAGGGTGTGTAGGGTTGTTCCCAAACTTTTCTTCCCCGCGCACACGGAAAAAGTTTCAACAACCCTACACACCCTACACACCCTACACACGTTTTCGATAAAACACTATAAACCACTACTTTACAAGGAAAATTTTTGTTGAAAACTTTTTTTTACGACCCTACACAAATGGCACAACCCTACACACTTTTCTTTCAAACCACTATAAACCAGTCAATTAAGCCTCTTTTTTTTGTTGAAAACTTTGTTGAAAACTTTTTTTTATTTAGAAACTCGAAACAATAACATATATTTTCACATATCTTCACAACCAAACCCTACACACCATACATTATCAAAAAAAAATAAAAAAAATTTCTACGGATGCGATGCCCCCCACCGAAAACGACCCACTTAGGGGGGTACCCCCACCCTCTTGCCATCCACACCGGACAGAGCCAAAAGAAAGGGCGTTCCATATTCAGGAACGCCCCACGATTATATATATATAATCTTATCTTACTGATTATCACCTCTTTACATCTTCCGTTCCTGTTTCGTTCCTTATTTTTGCTTGATTTTCACGATATAATCGGCAGTCGAAACACCTTAAAGGGAGATAAAAGATCACTTTAGTACTGTCATCCTTTCCCTTACCTGTTCCGGTAAGCTTATCTATTTTTTCAAGTGCTGCCATCCGTGTGCGATTATCATCAGAATTACGGTAAATCAAGGCGTAACGTTTTACCTGATTTTTTAGGTCTGTGAAGTCTTCTCCGAGGTCGATGTCTTCTATGTTTGTGGCGTCACTATCAGTAATCATATACCGTGTCTTTAATATCCTTAAATAGGCTTGTACAGGCTTTTTAAGAAACCATTGTTTTACGGCTGTCGTGTAGTGTACCATATTGTTTGATTGTGTTACTTCCGGATTCGATTGTTTATACGCAAT
>CALHQV010000213.1 GCA_938038035.1 uncultured Gemella sp.
AATTCAGAAAAAAATAAAGATATATTAAGTAATGATGAATTGGGAAAAAATAGTAAAAAATCAGATGATTACTCAAGTTTACTAGAAAAGATTAGAAAACAGGTAGATATAGAAAACTCATCTACTTATACTAGAAAAGTGCATGATGGACAGGAGAAATTAGAAGAGACGGTAATTATGCCTACTGTTACGGAAGAGACAGATGTTCATGCAGAAACAGTTGTATTAGATAGAAATGAGTTAGTTCATGCAATTGAGAATGAACAAGCAAAAGAAGTTAAAAAAGAAGAAGTGGAAGAAAGTCCAGTTGTATTAGAGGTTTTAGGACTTAAAAAACGTATCGGATTAAAAACAATAGTTGAGGATATCACTTTTGACATGCGCGAAGGTGAAATTATCGGATTACTAGGGCCAAATGGAAGTGGTAAAACTACTATAATGAGAATGATGGTAGGATTAACTAAAACGACTAAAGGGGATGTTTATTGCTTTGAGAAACCTTTAGGTTTAGGTAAAACTGCTATGCTTAAAGAAGTTGGAGCGATGATTGAAACACCTGAGTTTTATAACTATATGTCTGGATGGTCTAACTTGAAACAAATTGCTCGTGTTTGTGGTAAAAAAGTCACAAGAGCACGTATGAAAGAGTTAGTAGAATTCGTTGGACTAAAAAAGGTTATTAGAAAGAAAGTTAAAACTTATTCTCTAGGTATGCGTCAACGTTTAGGATTAGCTCAAGCATTACTTAATGACCCTAAGGTGCTAATTCTTGATGAACCTGTAAATGGTTTAGATCCACAAGGAGTTCAAGACTTCCGTAACAAACTTAAAGAAATCGCAGCAACTGGAGTATCAATCTTGATTTCATCGCACTTACTAGATGAAATTGAAAAAGTTTGTGATAGAGTTATCGTAATCGAAAAAGGTAAAATTATTGCAGATGATAAACTAGAAAACCTAGTAGCAGATGAAATTATTAAAACATTAATAAGAACACATGATGTAGAAAAAACAGAAATATTAGTGAGAGAATTAGGTGTTAGATATGAGTTAACTAATGATGGATTTGTATTTGAAAATCTTGATCGTGAAGAGAAAGCTCGTATTATTACATATCTAGTTAATAACAATGTAGAATTAGATACAATTCGTGAACTACATACATCATTAGAGGATCGATTCCTACAAATTACAGGAGGGGAGAGAAAATAATGAAATTACTAATAAATGAGTTTATAAAAGATTATAAAAAGAAAACTACATGGTTATACTTCTTACTATCGTTTGGGATTATTTTATTAAATAGTTATTTTACAAAAAGACAGTTTGAAGATGGAATTGATGCTGTGAAAATATTAAGTGGGCTAACAGTGGTTTCTGTTACGTTAGCGACGGTATTCTCACTAATTATGTTAGCTAATAACTTGTCTCAAGAGTATTCAAAAGGAACAATTAAATTTTTATATATAAAACCAAAATCTCGTTCTGCAATACTTACTGCGAAAATAGTTTTAGCATTCATTAACTATATTATATTTTTAGTAGTAGGAACAGTATTTGACTTTTTAACAAAATATTATGTATTTTTCGATAGAAAAGTAGGTTTAAATCACTTGAATGATACTATTGAAGAAGGGTATTTTGGTAGAACAGTTGCTAAACAATTAATTATTACGAATTTAGCAGACTTAGCAGTGTTTATTTTCTTCGTGGCTATGGTAGTACTAGTTTGTGTAGTATTTAAAACACAAATTCTATCATTAGTATTAGTTATGTTGTCACTTTTAGGAACTGGATTAATTCAAGCTTTAACAATATTTGCAGTTTCAAAATTCTCATGGGCAAAATATCACATGTTTGATGTACCGTTATTTAGGTCATATTATGCAAGTGAAGCAGGGCGTCAGACTGTAAAAGAATTCTTTAAGTTTGATAATGCAAATGCATTAATTATTATGTTAGTAGCATATAGTGTTGTATTCTTTACAATTTCATATATTGTAAATGCAAGACGCGATATTACAATAGATTAAAATTAAAAGTTGTTAGGAGGTAGATAAGATGAGAAGTTCATTAAAGAAAATTGAGCGAATTAAGGATATTTTAGATTTAAATGGAGATGTATTAACTTATAAATATACGGATGAAGAAATCCGACTTAATTTAGGGGAAGAACAATTAAGCAGTATTTTTAGTAGATTTATTAAGAGAAATTTACCGAAAGTAAAAGAAGGATTAAAAGCTGGTAAGTTAGTGAAATGTCAAAGTGGATTAGGAATTTCTTGTTTATTTATTCCGAGTGAAAATGAAGAAGAGTTCTACTTAATTACTCCATTTTTAGAGTACTTGATACCAACAAAATTATTCCAAGAATCTCTAACTAAATATGGAGCAAGTATTAATGAATTAATTTGTGATGTATATTTTTCATTACCAATTACACCACGCAAAAAGTTCAACTACTTAATCGAATTATTAGTTGAAGATGAAAATGTTGATTTCTTAGATGCGATAGTTTTAATAGAAGACTCTAGTGTCAAAAATGTAAGAAGAGCATCTTCAAGAAAGAATACGTATTTAAACGGTATTTTAGAGAGTGAAGTTAAGTTTAAACGTGAAATATTAGAAGCTGTAGTAGATGGAAATATTTCTCGTGTGAATATGTTGTTTGATCTTCGTCATAGAAATCATGGAGTAGAAGAAAATCATATAGAACAGGGTGTTAATGTTCGTCGTAGAAAATCATATAATATGAATGATTTATTACGTTATGCTTTAGAACAACATAATGATGATTACCTAGGAATTGAAGAATTATGGGTTAAAATTAAAAACAAACTTGATAACTACGATTTATCAGAAGATGTTATTAGAAGTTACTGTTTACTTGTAGACAGAAATAAATACAAAGATAAACAAGCTGTAGTTCGTAACTGTATAGCGTATATTAATGATCGTATTTCTGAGAAAATCAGCCTAGATAACGTGAGTGATTACCTAGGTGTTAATAAGAGTTATCTATCTTCAATTTTCAATAAAGATATGGGGATTAGTATCGTAGATTATATCCACGATAAACGTATTTCTAACGCTTGTTACTTATTAGCGAATACTGATTTTTCAATTTCAGAAGTAGCTGATTATATTGGATACTTTGATACAAGTTACTTCATTAGAATATTCAAAACTCTAGTGAAAATGACACCTCTTAAATATAGAGAGTCATTATCAAGAAGATAATAATAAAAAGATTGTTGGCTAGTATATTAGTCAACAATTTTTTTAGTTTTGTCAGTAGTTTAATTTATTGACTATAATATATTTGTATTTTACTATTTGCATTAGAATAATTGTGGTATAATATAATCATTCTTAAAATAAGTTAATCATAGGAGATTGTAAATGATTTTTGCATTAGATGTTGGAAATACGAATATTGTACTTGGAGTATTTGGAAGTAATTATAAGATGCTTCATTCTTGGCGCATTGCCACAGACAATACTAAAACTGAAGATGAACTTTATGTTATTATTCGAAATTTCTTCATTGATAAAGGGATAAAGTTTGAAGATTTTGATGGGGTAGTTATTTCAAGCGTTGTTCCAAAGATGATGTTTGCTCTAGAACTACTGAGTAAAAAATATTTTGAAAAAGAACCAGTTGTAGTTTCAGCGGAAATTAATACAGGAATAAAAGTACCAGAACCATACAGTAGTAAACTTGGAGCGGATCGTGTCGTTGATATCGTCGGTGCGAAAGTTAGTTCTTATTTACCTGCTATTGTAGTAGACTTTGGAACGGCGACAACTTTTGATTGTGTAGATGAAGATATGAATTACCGTGGAGGGATTATCTGTCCAGGTATGAATATTAGCGCAGAAGCTCTGTATTCAAGAGCTGCTAAGTTACCAAGAGTAGAATTTGAAGCTGTAAGTACTTCATTAGGCTTAGATACAACTAGTCAGATGCAAGCGGGATTATTCTATGGTTTCTTAGGACAATTTGAAAATATTATTAAGCATCTGAAACAAGATTTAGATAAAGATTACAAAGTAGTATTAACAGGTGGCTTATCTAAATTTATAGCTAAATATAGTGATGTAGTTGATATAGTTGATGAAGAATTAACGCTAAAAGGTATTATTGAATTATATAAAATGAATAAAGAAAAATAATAATTATTAATACTTTCTATATGCTAAGGATTCACCACTCTATTTTTGGAGGTAAATCCTTTATATCGACTGTGGAAAAAACTAAGATGTTATTATGATTTGATAAAGGGGATAAGTTGATATGAAAATTACTGTGTTTTGTGGAGCCAATAATGGTAGAAATGAAGCATATAAAGAAAATGCTAAAGAACTTGGGAAGTGGATAGCCGATAATAATCACACGCTAGTTTATGGTGGAGGTAAAGTAGGTCTAATGGGTATTATTGCTGATACTGTCTTAGAAAATAATAGTGAAGTTATTGGTATAATGCCTCAATTTTTAGTAGATAGAGAGATCAGTCATACTGGAATTACTGAGTTTATAATTGTTGATGACATGTCTATAAGGAAGGAAGAGCTTGTTAACTTAGGTGATGTATTTGTCGCTTTACCAGGGGGACCTGGAACATTAGAAGAAATAACACAGGTGATTTCATGGGTTCGAGTAGGTAAAAAAGATGCACCATGTATTTTAATGAATATTGATGGATACTATGATTTTCTAGAACAATATTTTGATAAGATGGTTGAAGAAGGATTTTTAACTAAAGAAGATAGAGAAAGAATATTATTTACTGATAGTATAGCTGAAATGCAAGAGTTTATCAGAAATTATAATAATAAATAAGAGAAGAGATAGTCGAGTTAGCGTTAATTGTCATTGAAATAAATAGACAATAATAGAAATTAAATGTATAATAGAAAATCGTAAGAAATTTTTAGAAGTATAAGAATTTGAAAGGAATAAATTTTAATGAAAGATTATTTAATTAGAGGATTAGCCTTTAATGATGAAATTAGATTTTTTGTGACAAAAACTACAGATTTAGTAGAAGAAATTAGACAAAGACACGATGCATATCCAACTGCGATTGCAGCGGTAGGACGTACTGCTACGGTTACTACTATGATGGGAGCTATGCTTAAAAGTGGAGATAGAATTGATGTAGCTGTGCGTGGAGATGGACCTGTAGGAACTATATACGCTTCATCGAATGAACTTGGAGAAACTACAGCATACGCGAAAAATATGCAAGTTCATATTCCAAGTAATGCACAAGGGAAACTTGATGTAAAAGGAGTAGTAGGTGCTGGGAACATCACTGTAGTACGTGATTTAGGATTAAATGAAAAGTATACTACTACATCTCCGATAGTATCAGGAGAAATTGCTGAAGACTTCACATATTACTTTGCAGCTAGTGAACAAGTACCTTCTGCAGTGTCTTTAGGAGTATTAGTAGAAACTGACAATTCTGTTATAGCTGCAGGTGGATTCATTCTACAAGTTCTTCCGAATGCTACTAATGAGACGATAACTAAGATTGAAAAAGCAATTAGTAATATTAAACCTATTTCTACGCTTATTCATGAAGGGAAAACACCTGAAGAAATTGCGAATATTATCTTTGGTGGAGAAGAAAACTATCGTATCTTACATAAGAATGATGTTGAGTTCAAATGTACATGTTCTAAAGAACGTTATGCTGATGCTTTGGTAACAATAGGGAAAGAAGAATTAGAAGATATTGCAAAACAAGAGACAACAGAATTAGTTTGTGCATTTTGTAAAGAAAAATATCATTTTTCCCAAAATGAAATAACTGAGTTATTAGACAATTTAAAATAATATTATGAATAAAGAGCCTTAATGAATAACATTTCATTAGGCTCTTGAATTTTCAATGAAAGTTTGGTATCATAAGTAAAATTACTCAAAGTTTATATAGGAGGAGTTATGGAATTACTAAGAGAAATGGTTATTACCGATGGTAAAGTTTATGATAATAATGTCCTTAAAGTCGATTCATTTTTAAACCATCAAATCGATGCTTGTTTAATGATGAAAATGGCAGAATCTTTTTACGAGTATTTTAAAAAAGAGAAGGTAACGAAGATTTTGACAATCGAGGCAAGTGGTATTGCACCAGCAATTATGGTTGCTAACTTATTTAAAGTACCGATGGTATTTGCTAAAAAGAGTAAGCCATCTACTTTGAAAAATAACGATGTGTATACTGCAGAAGTTCATAGCTATACTAAAAATATAACTAATACTATAGTAGTTTCTGAGAAATTCATTAATAAAGATGATAAAGTTCTTATAGTCGATGATTTCCTTGCTAATGGGCAAGCTACTCTAGGTCTTATGGAAATAGTGGAAAAGGCTGGTGCCGAAACAGTAGGTGTAGGTATTCTAGTTGAGAAAAGTTTTCAAGATGGTAGAAAATTATTAGACGAGAGAAATATAAATGTTTGTTCTTTATGTAGAATTGCTTCTCTTGAGAATAATGAAGTTAAATTTAATATATCTGATGATGAAAAATAAGAAAGGATTTTAATAAAATGTGGGAAAATAAATTTCAAAAAGAAGGTTTAACATTTGATGATGTACTATTAGTACCAGCAAAAAGTGATATCTTACCTAAGAAGGTTGATTTAAAAGTTAGTTTAACGGAGAAAATCAAATTATCAGTACCTGTTATTTCAGCTGCAATGGATACAGTAACAGAACACAAAATGGCGATTGCAATGGCTCGTGAAGGTGGTCTAGGTGTTATCCACAAAAATATGAGTATTGAAGAACAAGCTGAGCAAGTAAGAAAAGTTAAACGTTCAGAAAGTGGAGTAATAACTGATCCTTTCTTCCTTACACCAGACAGCTTAGTATATGAAGCAGAAAACTTAATGCAACAATACAGAATTTCAGGTGTACCTATTGTAAATAATGAAAAAGACATGAAAGTAGTAGGGATCATCACTAACCGTGATATGAGATTCTTAACTGATTTCGATATTAAAATTAGTGATGTAATGACTAAAGAGCACCTTATTACGGCTCCAGAAAAAACTACTTTAGAAGAAGCTAGTGAAATTTTACGTAGTCACAAAATTGAGAAGTTAATCTTAACTGATGAAGAAGGAAAATTAACAGGATTAATTACAATTAAAGATATTGAGAAATTAGCTAAATACCCTAACTCAGCAAAAGATGCTAAGGGACGTTTATTAGTAGCTGGATCTGTTGGAATTACAAACGATACAGTTGAACGTGTAGATGCATTAGTAGCTGCGGGAGTAGATGCTATCGTAGTTGATACAGCTCACGGACACTCTAAAGGAGTATTAGACGCCGTTAAAACATTAAGAACTAACTATCCTGACTTAGATATTATTGCAGGTAACGTTGCAACAGGAGAAGCTGCTCGTGATTTATTCGAAGCAGGAGCAGATGTTGTTAAAGTTGGTATTGGACCTGGATCAATCTGTACTACGCGTGTAGTAGCAGGGGTAGGGGTACCACAAATAACAGCTATCTATGATTGTGCGACAGTAGCTCGTGAATTAGGAAAAACAATCATCGCTGATGGTGGAATTAAATATACTGGTGACGTAGTAAAAGCAATCGCAGCTGGAGGGCATGCTGTAATGTTAGGATCTATGCTTGCTGGTTGTGAAGAGTCACCAGGTGAATTAGAAATCTTCCAAGGTAGAACATTTAAAGCGTACCGTGGAATGGGATCAATTTCTGCAATGGAAAAAGGATCTAAAGACCGTTACTTCCAAGAAGATGGTAAAAAATTAGTTCCAGAAGGAATCGAAGGACGTACACCTTATAAAGGTGCTGTTTCTGAAACAATTTACCAAATCATTGGTGGATTACGTGCGGGTATGGGTTACACAGGTTCACGTGATTTACGTGCACTTCGTGAAAACTCACAATTTGTTCGTATGACAGGTGCAGGATTAATTGAATCTCATCCACACGATGTACAAATTACAAAAGAAAGTCCAAACTACTCTAAATAATAATATGAATAATAAAGAAGATAGGAACTTGAAATTCAAGTTCCTACCTTTGTTTATTTACTAAATTTGTTTAGTTAAATCTATCATTTCAAGAAGACCTTGAGCACAGTCGCTACCTTTGTTTCCTGCTTTTGATCCCGCTCTTTCAATAGCTTGATCGATATCTTCAGTAGTTATAACTCCGAACATAACAGGAATATCACTACTTAGACTAATGTGACCAACACCTTTTGCTACCTCATTGCAAACTAGATCGTAGTGACTAGTACTTCCACGAATAACACTTCCTAATGTAATAACTCCATCGTATTTATTTGTAGCTACTAGTTTTTTAGTGATAAATGGAATTTCAAATGCTCCTGGAACCCAGTATACATCGATGTTTTCTTCTTTTACTTCGTTTCTAATAAGTGTATCTTTTGCTCCTCCTAACAATTTAGAAGTAATAAATTCGTTAAAACGAGCTACTACGATTGCTACTTTAATATCTTTACCTATAAATTTTCCTTCAAATGTTGTCATAATTATATTCTCCTTATATATCTAAAAAGTGATTGAATTTGATTTTTTTTGTTTCTAAATAGTATTTATTTTCTTTTTGTGGTTTTATATTTATTGGAACACGGTCTACGACATTTATTCCTAAAGAGTTTAGTTGCTCTACTTTATCAGGGTTATTCGTAAGAAGTTTTACCGATTTAATTCCTAAGTAGTCAAGTATGTCTACGGCGATAGTATAATCTCTTTCATCAGGAGCGAATCCCAACTGCACATTAGCTTCGTAAGTATCCACACCTTGTTCTTGTAGTTGATAGGCAAGAAGTTTATTTCTTAATCCTATTCCTCGTCCTTCTTGACGTAGATAAAGAACGGCTCCGCGACCTAAGTCAGAAATTTTTTGAAGAGCTGCGTGTAGTTGTTCACCACAGTCACATCTATGAGAAGTGAATACATCTCCAGTTAAGCATTCTGAGTGAACGCGTATTAATAAAGGTTCTTCAGAAGTTAAATCACCTTTACTGATGATTAGGTGTTCTTTATTAAATTCATCTTCGAATAATTGTAAATCAAAATCACCAAATTCTGTAGGTAATTTTACTTTAACGCTATCTTCAAATGACAAAAAACGTGTTAGCTCATCTAAATCAACAACTGTTAAATCCCATTTTTTAGCGAATTCATACAAGTCATCTCTTCTAGTCATAGTTCCATCTTCATTCATAATTTCACAGATGTATGTAGCTTCTGTACTATTAGCTAATCTTGCTAAATCTAAACTTGCTTCCGTGTGACCGCGACGAACCTTGATGCCACCGTCACGACCTATAAGAGGGAACATGTGACCAGGTCTATTGAAATCTTCGGGTTTAGAATTTGCGTTTGCTAATTCTTTTATAGTTGTTGCTCTTTCAAAAGCAGAGATTCCCGTAGTTGATGTTTTATAGTCAACGCTGACCGTAAACGCAGTCTGATGTGGATCTGTATTTTTATCTAGCATAGAGTGTAGATTTAATCTTTTTGCAATCTCTGTTGAAACTGGTGCACAGATTAAACCACGAGCGTGTTTTGCCATAAAATTAACAGTTTCTCCAGTAACAAGTTCTGCTAAGCCTACTAAATCTCCTTCAGCCTCTCTGTCATCATCGTCGATAAGAACGATTAATTTTCCAGCTTTTAAATCTTCTATTGCTTTTCTTACGTTATTAATCATTAAATTTTCCTCCAAATAGTTTTAATTGAGCTTTAATATATTTTGCTAATATATCTGTCTCTATATTTACGCTATCACCAATTTTTAATTTTTCTAAATTCGTATGTTTAGCTGTATGTGGGATTAGCGACACTGTAAATTTGTTGTCATCACAAGTTACTACTGTTAAACTTATCCCATTAATTGTAATAGATCCTTGGTTAATTATTTCACCTTGGAATTTATTAGGATATGAAAAAGTAAGTAGAATGGCATTTTCATCTTTTTGTCTTGCTGCTAACTGTACTAAACCATCACTGTGTCCAGAAACTATATGACCTTCAAATCTGTCTGAATGCCCCATTGCAGGTTCTAAGTTGACAGCATCATTTATTTTTAAATCTTTAAATGTGGTTCTTTTATAAGTCTCTGGCATAATATCTACAGTAAACTGCGATGAACTTTTTTGAACACATGTTAGACATACACCGTTTACCGCCATACTATCACCAATTTTGTATGTTTCTAGTAAATTCTTACTCGCTTGAATAGTCAGTTTTATACTATGACTAGATTTAATAATTTTTACTATTTTTCCTTGTTCTTTTATTAATCCTGTAAACATTTAGAAACTCTCCTTCCTGAGATACGTATATCTTCGCCAAGTTTAGTAATCTTGGTATTGTGAAGTTGTATTTTTTCATTTGTTATCCTATGGCTAGTGAATGATGAGGTATTGTTCCCTCCTAAAAGAATAGGGGAGATATAGGTTATGACTTCATCCCAATAACCACTAGCTAAAAATTGATCATGAATACTAGGTCCGCCTTCAACATAAACCGATTGAATACCGAGTTTAGCAATTTCAGATAAAATCTCTTTTATGCTGAATTCTTTAGGGGTAATTAGAGTCACATGCGAAGGTAAGTTATCGTATTTAACTCTCGTGAAAACTATAACTTCAGATGAACTGTTGTTAAATAAGTTAAGATTACTATGTTCAAAGATAGAGCCTTCAGCATCTAGGATAATTCTTTTTGGCGGGAACAATGATGTATTAGCTCCAGTTAGGTTTGGGTTGTCTATTAACACAGTTTTTGCTCCTACTAAAATTGCTTGATAATTATCTCTTTCATTTCTGACGAAATCATAAACTTCTTTCCCAGTAATTTGAGTTCTCTCGTTGGTGAAGGCTAGTTTGCCATCAAGACTAGTGGCTTGTTTTAAGACTACGTAAGGTCTATTTTCTGTATGAAATAGATTATAAGCGTAGTTTAAATTATAAGCCTCTTTTTCAAGGACACCGGTTATTACTTCTATACCACTATCTTGTAAATATTTTATACCTTTTCCGCTAACAATAGGATTAGGATCTAATTGAGCAACAACTACTTTTGAGATTCCCATTTCTAAGATGGCATCTGTACAAGGTGGTTGTTTACCTTTATGGTTACAAGGTTCTAGAGTGACATAAAGTGTTGAATTAAATAATTTTTCAGGAGTATTACAAGTAGAAATTGCATTTTTTTCGGCATGTTCACAGCCATAACGAAGATGCGAACCTCTTGCGATAATTTCATTATCTTTTACAATAATTGCTCCTACTAAAGGGTTAGTATGTGTGTATTTAGCGCCACGCTTAGCTTCAAGAAGAGCAAGTTTCATAAAATACTCGTGCATATTATCAACTCCTTTCTAAATAATAAAAATCCCAATTACATTTGAATGTCAAATTTAATCGGGATTGATGGTTAGTTTTATATCTGATTAATAGACCTTAGTGCTTTTAGACACACTATAGGCTATAAAAATATTTTCAATAATTATTAGGTATTTTTATCCTAATACTATTAATTTCTTCTCCCATCCAGACTATACTGTCGGTTCTGGAATTTCACCAGATCAGCTTGCGCTCACGGACTTCTAGTAAACTAGTCACCGCCGGTTGGGACTTTCACCCGACCCCGAAGAAATATTTAATTCATGACTTAATATTAACACTAATGAAAACGCTTGTCAATGATAAAAAATAAAAACTATCACAAAATATAAAATATATGATGCGATAGTTTTGTTTGATTTATTATAAAAATTGCGATAGACAAACAATAAGGATGATAATTGGAAGTACATATCTTAGTAAGAATAGCCATACTTTAAATAATACCAAGCTTGATTTTTTATTTTCATCGATGTGTAATTGCTCTAGAGCTACTTTTTTATCAAGTACATATCCTGTGAATATTGATAATGCAAGACAACCAAGTGGCATTAGAATATTAGAAACTAAGAAATCCATTAAATCGAAAATTGTTTTTCCAAATATTAATGTATTAGATAGTGAACCATAAGATAATGCAGAAGGAATTCCAACGATGAAAGTTAAGATTCCGATAATTACACTAAATTTAGTACGGTTAGTGTTTCTCTGATTAGTTATATTTCCTACATTAATTTCTAACATTACTACTGATGAAGTAATAGTAGCGAATAAGAATAATATTAAGAATAAGATATAGAAAATTTTACCGAATGCCATATTGTTAAATAATTGAGGTAGTACGATGAATAATAGACTTGGTCCACCTTCAGACTCCATACCGAATGAACTCATCGCAGGGAAAATTGCTAATCCAGCCATTACTGAAACTGCAATGTTCATTAAAACAACTGAGATACCAGATTGAACAAGATTAGTTCTTCTATCAAGATAAGAAGCATATGTAAGCATAGCTGTAACCCCGATTGATAATGCGAAGAATGATTGTCCTAATGCGAATAAAATACCAGAACTAGTGATTTTAGAAAAATCTGGTTTTAAGAAATACGTAACCCCACTCATAGCGTTAGGTAATGTTAATGATCTTGCGATAATTACTAAGAAGATAATGAATAATAATGGCATCATAATTTTTGATGCTTTTTCAATACCTTTTTGTACCCCACGAGATACTATGTAAATATTCAATAAGATGAATAATGCTTGTGCTCCTAATGCAATCCAAGTATTAGAGATGATACTAACGAAAAGAGTTGCATGATCAGCAGTAGAGTGAATACCAAGAGCATCTGCGATTGAAATACCAAGATATACTAGAATCCATCCACCGATAACACTATAGAATGATAGTAAGATGAATAGGGCAAATCCACCGATATAACCAATAACATTGTATTTTTTATTTTTTCCTAATTTACCGAAAGTTCTAATTGCTGAAACACCAGCACCACGACCTAGTACGAATTCAGCTAGTAGGAGTGGTAAACCAATTAATAATGTGAAGATAAGGAAGACTAGTAAGAATCCACCCCCACCATTAGCTGCGGTCATATAAGGAAACTTCCACACTGCACCCAGTCCTATTGCAGAACCCGCAGAAGCAAGTATGAAACCTATTTTCGAACTCCATTTTGAATTGTCTGACATAAGTTTTCCTCCTAAATCTAATTTAAAAAATAAGTAAAAGCTATTTAGAAAATACTAAATAGCTTTTAAAACATAAATAATATGATACTCAAGGCCATTTAGTATTTTTACCAATGGCCGAAAAACAAACTTAACTAGCCATTGTAGACATCGTTGCACTTATATCTACAATGCTATGAGATATAAGTGCTGCTAAAATGGCACGAAAAAGTATTCTCTGTTACTAGTTAAAATTGTATTTTTCATTAGTGAGTAGCTCCTTTTTATAATTGTTGTTAAAATCTTAACATTTATCTGAAAATCTGTCAATTATTTTTTTGAAAAAGTTATGAATTTGTGAATGAAAAGTGATGAAAAATTATGCATATATTAAAAGATACATTTTGAATTTTTTAATATAATTGACTTTTATACTCACTTATTAACTAGTTGTGGTAATAACCTTGCTTGTTGAAATTAAAGATTATTTAGGTAGAAGTTGAAGATATTTAGATGAAGTAATGAGTATAACGTGAAAATGGAGAAGATATTTTCGATAATAGTAATAAATATTAGAGGGACTTATAACTGTTATTAAGAGAAGGTCAGTTTATTAAAGTATAAAAAAACAGACTCTAGAAATCTAGAATCTGTTTTTTCAATTTTTATTCGTTATCTAATTGCATGTAAACAACTTGAGTAGTTAAGTATTCTTCTAAACCGTGCTTACCGTCTGCTCCACCGATACCAGATTTACGACGTCCAGCGTGGAATCCTTGCATTGCTTCGAAGTTTTCACGGTTGATGTATGTTTCACCGAATTTTAGACCATTAACTGCTTTGAATGCAGTGTTTAGGTTAGTAGTATAAACTGATGAAGTTAATCCGTATTCTGAATCGTTAGCGTATTCTAATACTTCTTCTAAAGTTTTGAATGTAGCGATTGGGATTACAGGTCCGAATGTTTCTTCTTTCATGATGTTCATTTCGTTAGTTACATCAGTTAAGACAGTTGGTCCGAAGAAGTATCCAACTTGATTTTCATCACGAGTTCCACCGTAAGATAGAGTAGCACCTTGTTTAACTGCGTAAGCAACTTTTTCAGCAACAGTATCTAAAGCACGTTTTTCAATAAGTGGTCCGTAATCTACTCCACCTTCTTTATTAGGGTCACCAAATTTAACTTTATCAAGTTCAGCGAATAATAATTTTTCGAATTCATCTTTAACATCTTCGTGTACATATACTCTTTCAGCACAGTTACATACTTGTCCAGAGTTAATTACACGTGAAGCTACGATTGCTTTAGCAGCAAGATTTAAGTCTGCATCTTTAAATACGATAGCTGGTGCTTTTCCTCCAAGTTCCAGAGAAACGTTAGTAATGTTTTCAGCTGCAGCTTTCATAACTTCTTGTCCAGCTGTTAAGCTACCTGTTAAGCTTACTAATCCAACTTTAGGGTTAGAAGCTAATCTATTTCCAACTACAGATCCACGACCATGAACAATGTGAAGAACTCCTTTAGGAAGTCCTACTTCCACACAGATTTCAGCAAAAATATCTGCGTTAATTGGTGTTAATTGGCTAGGTTTAATAACGATTGTATTACCTGTAAGTAAAGCTGGTGCAGCTTTTCTAGCGATTAAGAAGAATGGGAAGTTCCAAGGTAAGATACCAGTAGTTACTCCGTGAGGGCGTTTGAATAGGAAGATGTGTTCATCTTTTCTATCACTTTGAATAATTTCCCCTTCATATCTTCTAGCCCACTCAGCCATATAATCTAAATAATCAGCAGTGAATAGTACTTCAACCTTAGCTAAATCGAAAGTTTTACCACCTTCGTTAACGATAGTTTGTGTAATTTCTGGTTCACGTTCACGAATGCGATCTGCAATTTTTCTTAGGTAAGCTCCTCTTTCGACAGCTGGTAATTTCTCCCAATCGCGTTGTGCAACTTCAGCGATATCTATAGCGCGGTCTACATCTTCTTTTGAAGAAGAAGGTACTTTTGCGATAACTTCTTCTGTTGACGGATTTAGCACGTCAAGATAATCATAATTTGAATTATTTTCGAATTCCCCATTGATAAAATTTTTTAAAACTTTAACTTCACTCATAGTTTAGTTCTCCTTTTTCTTTTTTAATAAGTAAACGTTACCATTTCTTGCTAACATTATATATTATGAAAAAGTATAAATCAAGTGTTTTGTTTTAGTTTTTGATATATATTTATATATTTAAAGGT
>CALHQV010000214.1 GCA_938038035.1 uncultured Gemella sp.
TGGTAATGTTGCAATGGATTGTTCAAGAAGTCTTGTGCGTATCATGGATGATGTAAAAATTATTTATCGTCGTAGTGAAGCAGAGATGCCAGCACACAAGGGAGAAATCAAAGATGCACGCAATGAAGGAGTTACATTCCATTTCTTAGAGAATATTAAAGAAGTATTGCGTGATGAGAGTGGGAAAGTAACTGGTGTAAAGGTTATTACAATGGAACTTGGTGAATCAGATGAAAGTGGAAGAAGATCAACGCACGAAGTGGCAGGTAGTGAACATATTATTCCATGTGACCTTGTCGTTGCAGCGATTGGACAAAAAGTAGACTTTAGTGTTCTGGATGAAAAACTGAATTTGACTTCCGGTCAACATCAGAGTACAATAGGAAATGTACTAATAACAGGGGATGCATATTTAGGTCCTCAATCTATCGCAACCGCAATTAAAGACGGGCGAGAAGTTGCGACAGAAGTACATGAATCGTTTAAAGAAAACACATAAATAACTTGTGGTGCCTTTCGTTTTTTTACTGGGAAAATTAAGGAACTATAGTTATAAATCCTTAAATATATTAATATATTAACATGCGTATATTTATGGGAAGAAGGTTATGTCATCTATAGTTGTACTTCTGACGATAAGGTTGTTCGTGTACCAAAGGAAATTAAAGGTAAACCTGTTATCGCAATTGGAGAACGTGGTCTTGCGAACTTGAAACATTGTGAGGCAATCGTTTTACCAGATACAGTACGATATATTGGAAAAGGTGCGTTTACGATTGACAATAAGTTAAAGTATGTCCACTTTGGTAAGTAAATAGAAACAGTAGAAGATGATGTTTTCAACTCTGATAGTTCATTAGAATCAGTTGTATTCCCAGAAGGAACAAAGAGTATTGGAACATTAGTATTTTGGGGGACATCATCAATTAAATCTATTACAATTCCAGCAAGTGTAACAGAAATTACAGAATACTTCTATTTTGTGGATAACTGTAACCCAGATGTAGAAATCCATACACCTAAGGGATCAAAGGCAGAAGAAGTAGCTAAAGCAATGCAACTTAAAGTAGTAAATGACTAAAGGGGAATAGTATGAACAAAAAATTACTATCAGGCTTAGGGACTGACCCCAAAAAGTGAGAATTTAATAAAAACACCCTAGGGCTACCGTCTTCGGTATTCAACCGGAGACAGGTAGTCCAATTTTTGTTGGATTCTTTTTTCATTATAATATTTGATGTAATTTTCTACAATTTGAATTACAATAGAAGATGAAGTTATTACTTCATCTTTTATGTAGAAAGCTTCGCACTTTAGCGAAGAATGGAAGCTTTCGATGGGCGCATTATCTGCGGGAGTCCCCTTACGGGACATACTGCGGATAATGCCTTTTTCTTTACATAGATTGTAGTATTCAGCAGAAGTATAAACGCTGCCTTGATCACTATGTAGTAGAACATCCTTAGGTAAGTCAATTTGATTTAATGTATCCAATACAAACTTAGTATCTTGTTTTGAACCAATTGTATAAGCAAGGATTTCCCCATTATGTAAATCCATAATGGAAGATAAATATAATCGTTTAGGGCCGAAAGGCAAATAGGTGATATCAGTAGTCAACTTTTGCATAGGTTTATCCGCTGAAAAATTTCTATTCAGAGTATTGGCAGTAATGGAGAAGGGTTTACCTATTTTGATAGCTTTTTTCGGCTTCACGGCACAATTCCAACCATTCTTCTGCATAATCCGCTGCACAACCTTATGGTTAACAATCTGATTTAATTCCTTCTGAATCAAATACTTAATCTTTCTGTATCCATAAATAAATTTGTTTTTCTTACAAATTTTACCAATAGTTTCCTCGATAACGGTTGGAGAAAAGTCTTTCTTTTTCCATCGGTAGTAAGTAGATATTGGTACATTAAGGCAAGAACAAATTAAATGTACCCCATACTTATCCTTCAATTCTTCCACTAACTTTACAACTGCTTGAGGCGACACTTCCTTTCCAATTCCTTGTATTTTTTTAATATTTCTAATTCAGCTTCTTTTCTTTGTAATTCTAATTTTAATTGATCGATTTCTGAGAGTTCAGCTATTCCTTTATTATAGGAATATTGTTTTCCCACCTGTTGGTAGAAACGATGAGTTTCTCCATTTTTATATGTATAAGAAACTAAATCTCTATGTTTGATTCCTAATACATTATCAGTTTTAGCTTTTGATTTTCTTCTTATCGGTTTAATGGTCCACTCTTTTATATTACAAAAGTCTGGAATACTGCTTGTAATGCATATAGCATCATTGCTATGAGATTTTTCTATATTCCATTCAATTCTTTTGTTCGCAGTTGTACCACCATTAGTTAGATGTAATAATCCTAGCTTAGATATTTTATTTCTAAGATAATTTTTACCTTGCATAACATGCATTGCATAATCGAATCGTTTAGGTTTAGAATTAATCATTTTAAAATATTTATCTTCAAAATCTTTTTCTTTACCTTCTGTTTTTTCATGGCATTTAGAACAAAGTGTAATTAAATTACCAATAGTATCTGCTCCATGATATTTTCTTGCGCGAATATGATGCACTTCTAATTTACAATTAGATTTTCCACATTCTTGGCATTTATAATTATCACGAATAATAGCAGCTTTTCTAAGATTTTCATCTAAACGATTAGATTTTTGATACTGCCATTTATAAGGTTTATAATTATCTGTCATCGAACGAATATCAATACAAACATCTTCAAGATAATATTCTTTAATATATATCCATTTGTTTAACTGATATAATACTCTTAAAATAGCATCTTTCTTTTGCTTAATACTTGGCACTAACCTGCCAATTCTTTTAGAGGATGAACGATTATTAAATCTTGCTGGTCTATGCCTTTTATGATAACGATGATATTGTCTATATCCACGTCTAGTATCCATTAAATGTTTTACGTCTTGACGTTGTTCAATAGTCCCTTTAAATACCACTTTATTTTTAGTAGGACATTTTTGAACAATAGCTAGACCAACATGTACAGAACCATCATCTATACCACAGGCCATATAACTTTTATCATTTTCATTAGATTCAACTTTTTTATTTAGTTGAATTACCATTGGATACATAGATTTTAATTTTGCTCTGCTTTTTCTAATTAAATACCAGCCTTTATTCGCTTTTGTTGGCGCTAATGGTTGGTTATCTTTATCGATTACAAAGCAATATTCAATATTGTTTGCCATTTCTGGACACCTTCCTTACGGAGAATTTTTCGTCTTGCCAATGTCGTGGAGGGTATATGTGTTTCTCTGTTATCTATACAGAACATTAGCATAGTTTCTTGATTGGCACTCACAGAGCTTCAGACTGACGAGCACATCTAAAGGTGTGTCTTTAACCTTTTCCATAACGTAGTTCATATCTGCAACATATCTTTCGATAGTAGCAGTCACTAAGGCTAGAAACCTATTATTAAGTAAATATAAATAAGAAATATAGCATATATTTGTTCACTTATTTATATTTTTGTTTATAAAAAATAAACTACTTAATAATTAGTTCTATCGAATAATA
>CALHQV010000215.1 GCA_938038035.1 uncultured Gemella sp.
GAGTTACAACTGGTTTTTCTTCACCCATCACTTTGTAAGCACGGATTGGTGTAATCACCTCATGCTTGTTGTATGTTGTTTCGTTATGAGAGCTTTCAGCTGTAGCTGAGAAACCATTGGCATCATCAGATAAACGTAAAAATCCATCTGAATCAGGTTGCACCTCATTCGAATTTTCATTATCACGATCAAAACTAACACCTTTATAGAACTTATGAATAGGCATAGTTTCTACTGTTGTTAAAGTTACCGAACCGTTATCGTTAACTTTAACTGAACCTTTTTTAACTAAATCAGATGTTTCTTCATTGGTTACAGTATCTCGACCTTCAAGATAATTAGATAAAATTGCTTCTTTTGTTGTCACATGTGTACGTTTTGTTGTTGTAATTGTTTCCAGTTCTAAACTACCACTATCTACAATCTTATAATTTTTCTCAACTTTTACAGTAGTTTCAATATCACCTGAAATAGATTTTGTTTCTTTAACATTCGAAAATGTTAGATTTTCAAAATTACTAGAAATATTAGGTAAGCTTGGATTAAGTAAATCGTTAGCTTCTTGACTAGCAAGAAAACGGTCACCTTCGATTGAACCATCTGAAACAAAGTTGTATTTACCTTGAATATCGCTTGAAGTAGAATTCTTTACGTATGCAACTTTCAAACCTTTGCTCTCTAAAGTAGAAACTACCGAATCCAAATAAGCATCCACTTTAGACTTAGCAGCCCTTATTTTCTCTTTATCTGAATCACTAGTTGCCTCATTTTCTGCAAATTTTAAAATTTCATATAAAACGTAATACGATTCATGATTTTTTAAAGCGTCCTTTATACTAGGATTAGTAGTTATAGGTAAAACATTATAGTCAGGTAAATCAAAGAAAGGTTTCAATTCTTCCTTTAAAATATCTTTATCAGGGAGTTCATTTGAAAAATTAACAAGTTTATCACCTGTGACAGTTCGCTCCACATCATCAGACGTACCAAAAATACCGTCTTTACCTGCTTCTAAAATATTAGCTGTTTGATCTGCACTCATTTGCTGTAATGTATAAGTAGGATTATCAAATCTTACAGAACTATCAGTATCGACAGCATCTGGAAGCACTTCATAAGTTTCTGAACTATAACGTTTTTTAGTTTTCACAAGACTAGAATTTGCCACTGCGTAAGTATCTTTATCAAGAACAAGAACTGTAGCCCCTTTTTCAAGAGTTACATTTTCTTTTGTAAATTCTTTAGCATTTGCAAGACCTGCTTTCCATTTAGAAACAGCATCTTCATCATTAGATACTCCGTTTTCAGCTACAACGTACTTACCGTATTGTCCATCAGCTGTTTCTTCAACTAGATAAACTTTACCTGTTGTTTTTGTATAATCGATTTCACCTAGTTTATTGTGCATTCCTTCTGGTGATACTCTTGCTTCAATATCGTTGAATTTCGTTTTATCATAAGTCAGTTTATCTGCGTTTTCGACTTCAGATCGAACATACTCGTAAACTTTGTTGTTTGCTTCTACGGTATCTTTTTTACCAGTTGATTCTGTAACAGCGGCTTCTGGCTTAGCGACAGTTGATTCAAGGTAATCTTTACCATCTGTGTCATAAGCTAATCCTTTTTTATCATAAGGAGTTGTAACTGTACCTGTACCCACTTCTACTGTATCTGTTTTTAGTAATGATTTATCAGAATCAAGTTTATAATTTACAGTTGCTTCTGATTTGAAGTTTAATGTGTCATTACCATCAACGTCACCTGTATTACTGTTAGCTTTTGTTGGTTCAGCTGTACCTTTTTCTAATACTGCGTCTACTTTTACTGTTTTAGATGTATCTGTATCATCTATGAATGTTGTAGCTGATGTAGAGGCTACTTTTGAAGTATCACTCACTACTGTTACTGTATCTGTACCATTCGAACTTACATCAGCTAAGGCAGTTCCTCCACTAGCTAATAATCCCATACCTACTAATAGTGTTGCTCCTATTAGTTTCGAATCGGTACGTCCATCTTTATATTTTCTTAACGAGAATTTTTCTTTCTTATTGTTTTTAAACATGATTCTCCTTCTCCATTTCTTTTAACTTTATAAACTATCTTTTATGATATATAACTTAAGTCCCTTTAATAAAAATCATACACTTCTTATAAATCAATCTTGAAAACAATAATTTTTATTAAATCTCCTAGTTATTTTTTAAAAATAACTATATGAAATCTTGCTTATACATCAACAATCTATCCTAAAAAATTTTATCATTTTTAGAAATATAAGTCAATTATTTCACTCTCCTTTTATCAATGTATTTAACAACATTTTTCATCTATTAAAAATCATTATCAACATCACTAGTGAGAACTATAATAGGTGGTATTTATTGCTATTACTTTTAGGGATTCACTTT
>CALHQV010000216.1 GCA_938038035.1 uncultured Gemella sp.
TTACACTCGAATCTTTCGAGAAAATTGGAAGCAAGGGCTCAAACTGGGCTTGCTGGAATTGGCTTTAGTCGGCTTCAGTCTCTTTGACCTCCTGCTTTTTCGGACGCAGGAAGCCCTGCCTTTCCAAGTTTTAAAGGCGGTTTGTTTTGGAATTATTATTTTTACAATCCTGCTTTCTCTTTGCGTCTATCCCTTGGCTGGTAAATTTGTCATGTCTTTTAGAGACGTTTTACAGACCAGTCTAGTGATTGTAAGTCTGAATTTTCCTTGGTTTGTTGTCATGATGGCGGTTGTAGCTGCGCTCCTTGTCATCATCTACAGTTCAGGCTTTGTGTTGCTGTTAGGATTTTCCCTCTTTGCCTTTATCGGCTTTGCAGGTCTGGCTTTTTTGCAGCTTCCTATTTTGGAAAAAATCTTCGCTAAATATAGCAGTCTATAATCTAGAATTAGTACATTTGGAGAAACAACAGAAATTGAGGGAACTGGAGTAGCTCCAAAACATGATCAACGTATACGTGATATGATAGAAGAAATGAAACTTGCTGATGAAGTTGGTTTAGATCTTTACGCAATCGGTGAGCATCATAGAGAAGATTTTGCAGTATCAGCACCAGAAATTTTATTAGCAGCTGGTGCGGCTGTTACAAAAAATATAAAATTAAGTTCAGCGGTAACAGTATTATCATCATCAGACCCAGTAAGAGTATACCAACAATATGCAACAATCGATGCTATTTCTAATGGTAGAGCAGAGGTTATGGTAGGACGAGGTTCTTTTACAGAATCATTCCCATTATTCGGTTACGATTTGGCAGACTATGAGGAATTGTTTGATGAAAAATTAGAGATGTTGGAGAAAATAAAGGCTAACGAAAAGTTAACATGGGAAGGAAAGTATACACAAAAGGTAGAAAATAAGGGTGTATATCCGAGAAGTGTTCAAAAGGATTTTCCAATCTGGGTAGCGACTGGTGGAAATATAGAGTCTACAATAAAAATAGCTCAGAAAGGTTTACCTATAGCATATGCTATAATTGGTGGAGAGTATAGAAGATTTAAAGGACTAGTAGATTACTATAAAGCTATTGGGCGTAATACAGGATTTAGTGAGGATCGTTTAAAAGTTGCTTCACATTCATGGGGATTCATAGCTGAAACTGATGAAGATGCTATTAAAAAATATTTCCACCCAACAAAACAAGTAGTGGATGCAATTTCGAAAGATAGACCATTTTGGAGACCACTTACTTTTGAACAATATTTAAATAGTGTAGGGCCAGAAGGAAGTATGTTAGTAGGTAGTCCTGAAACTGTAGCAAATAAACTTATCGATATGATTGAAACATTAAACTTAGATAGATTTTTATTACATCTTCCATTAGGATCAATGCCACACGAAGATATTATGAAAGCTATAAAACTATTTGGTGAAGAAGTAGCTCCTCGAGTTCGAGAATATTTTAAGAATAAAAAATAAAAGATAAATTTATACATCAAATAAATCTATTTTTTCTAAAAAATTGAACTCTATGTTATAATGAGTAGATAATAAACATATGGAGTGTATAGATGATTTTAAATAAGTATAAATATTTATTATTTGATTTAGATGATACCTTATTGGATTTTGGTAAGGCACAGGTATTAGCTTTTAAAAAATTATTAGATGATGAGAATATTGAGTATAATGATGAGCTATTTAAAAAATATGAAACAATAAACAAATCTTTATGGAGAAGTTTTGAACGTGGAGAAATTTCGAATAAAGAAGTCACGAGAGAAAGGTTTATTAGATTTTTTGAATTGTTTGATAGAAAAGTCGATGGTAGTGAAGTAGATAATAGATATAGAGGTTATCTTGCTGAGGGAAATCAGCTATTTGATGGGATTATAGAGATGTTAGAAAAATTAAGTTTAACTCATAAACTATACATAGCATCTAATGGTATTGGAATTACGCAACATACAAGATTAAAAAATAACAATCTTAATAGATATTTTGAGAAGATTTTTATTTCTGAAGAAATTGGTAGTAAGAAACCAGATAGAGAATTCTTTGATATTATCTTTAAAGAAATTGGTGTTGAAAATAAGTGTGAAGTTTTAATGATAGGTGATACTCTAACATCTGATATACTAGGAGCTAATAATGTAGGAATAGATAGTTGCCTAGTAGATATTCATAAAATTTCTAATCCAGAGATAGTGCCTACGTATAAAATTGAAAAGACGATAGACTTATTAGAAATATAAAAAATGTCAAAGTTGATATATTATCAACTTTGACATTTTCTTTTATAAACTGTGTTCGTTATATTTAATATTTTCTAATGCGATGAAGCAATGTTCGATATCGTATTCTTCTTTAAGTACTATTTTAACATTTTCTACAATTGTATAATCATTAGCAGTATTATACTCATTTAAAAGAATGTGCATTGCTGCATTAATTTCATTTGTGTCTGTATGCCAAATATGAAATTCGTGAATATCAGCAATCCCTTCCACTTCTTTAATTTTATTGTAAATTTCCTCAGTATCTAGAGTAGTAGCTTCCATTAAAATAACAAATGATGATTTAGTAATTTTATAACCACCTTTGAAAAGAATTATACTGATTATAATACTCATAATAACATCGACGATTTGATAGTTTGTAAAGTAAATAATAGTTGATGAAATTATGATTCCGATTGAACTGATTAAATCACCAAGGAAATGCCATAGAGCACTTTGAATATTTAAATTATCTTCTTCTTTTAGACTTTTTGTTAAAATTACAGTAACAACAATATTAAAGATTAAACCGATAGTAGATATAATAAGCATTGATTTGAAGTCAATATCTTTAGGATTGAAGAATCTCATAAATCCTTCAAAAATTAAGTAAATAGAAATACCAACTAGCATTAGACCATTGATAAAGGCTGCTAGTACTTCTAATCTGACAAAACCAAAAGTATATTTTTTATTTGGTTTTTTTGAACTGAATAGTAATGCTATTAAACTAAATCCTAATGCAATAACATCAGAGAACATATGGAATGAATCACCTAATAACGCTAATGAGTTAGAAAGAAGTCCTCCAATGTATTCTAATAATGCAAAGCTTGTTGTTAAAATTAATGTTATATAAAGTATTTTTTTTGAATATGCTTGAATTTTATAATGTTTTTTATGATGAAAATTTGTTTGTATCATTTATTTCTCCTTTTTTATAGAATATTGTTATTATAAACTATGTTTAGTAACATTACAAAAATACAGCACTGATAACAATTATTAGTATTTTTATCATTAAGCTCTATTGATTTTTTAGTATTAGTTTGCTAAAATTAAGAAGAATTTAGAAGAAAAAAGGTGGAAAAAATTATGCGTATTTTATGTATTGGGGATAGTAATACTTGGGGATATGTTCCAGGAGAAGATGGAGTAAGAACAGATAAACGTTGGACTAAATTATTAGAGCATCTTCGTCCGAATGATACAATATTAGAGGAAGGGCTTTGTGGCAGAACTGTAATTGCAAAAGACACAATCGTACCTGTTAGATGTGGTATTGATACATTACCAATTCTAATGTTAAGTCACGTACCTGTTGATTTAGTAATCATAATGTTAGGGACAAACGATCTGAAAAAACAATTTAATCCAAGTGCTAAACTTATCGCTAAAGGGATAGAAGAATACATTAAATATATTAGAAATCCACATTTAATAGCTGGATATAAGATTCCAAAAATTCTTGTTGTATCTCCAGTTCCATTACGTGATGAAATAGTGGATAGACATAGTTTATTTGGTGAATTTGATGAAAATAGTTTAAAACAATCAAAATTCTTAGCACAAACATTTAAAGAAGTTAGTGATAAGTACGAAGTTGATTTTTTGAATGCTGGGCGTGTAGCAGAAACTTCATTAGTGGATTGCATTCACCTAGATGATAAAAATCATGAAAAATTAGCTAAGTATGTTGCTAGTAAAGTGTCTGAAGTGTTAGATTATGAAGAAGCAAGATAAATAAAAAGGTAATAAACTTTCTAACTTAGAGAGTTTATTACCTTTTTATTATTTTATATTGGTTAAAACATCGATTACTTATGATGACACATGCGTAACATGGTAAAAAGTATTTCCAGTCGTATTCTAAAACGAAAAATAAGTTGATAAATATTAATTCTAATATTGTA
>CALHQV010000217.1 GCA_938038035.1 uncultured Gemella sp.
AGCCATTCCATTCCCACGTATGTTGCATCGTATCAAACCGTAAAAAAAATATATAAAAGTAAAAGGTCAAATTGGCCTTTTATTTTTTACGATGAAATTATATAAAACACCGATTGATATATATATAGAAAATCCTCATATTTTGTACATAAACGTAGACAGTTTAGTTGAAATAATGTTATAATGTAAATTAGGGATTGAGTACCTAAGTGTAGCTGTTTTAATGTATAAATTAAGCTGGCAATGGAGGCGTTGTTTAAATACTTGGGTGTAATTCCGCAATTAAAATTTATTTAAAAAGGAGATAATATGTATTCAAGAATGGACAAGTACCACGGACAAAAAGTCCAGCGCTTTTCAATCCGTAAGTATAGTTTTGGAGCAGCGTCAGTAGCTGTGGCAGCCTATATGATGTTTGGTGGGGCAGCGACTGTTCAGGCTCAGGAGCCAGGTACATCAGCTACAGTGACTAGCGAACAGGTTAACTCTGATGCTGGAAATCAAGCAGATTCAACCAAGCCTGTAGCTTCAACTGAAACTTCTACATCAACTGTGGAAGCACAAACAGCTGAGCAACTAGCAACATCAGCTCCTGAGGCAGCACCAGCAGAAACACCAAAAGCTGCAGAAGCACCAACTGAAACACCAAAAGTTGACACAAGCAAGTTGGAAGCAGCTATTGCTCGTTTAGAAGCAGCTTTAGAAAAAGCAGCATCAACTGAAAAAACAGCATCAGCAATTGAGTCTGCAAAAGCAGAATTAGCAAATGCAAAAGCTGTAGCTGCAAATGAAGCTGCAACAAAAGAAGAAGTAGCAAAAGCTACATCAGCAGTAAACGGAAAGGCTTTCGTTGTTGAAAGTATGCCAAAAGCAACTGCGGAAAAGAAAGAAGAAAAAGAAAACAAAAACCAAGATCCACGTAATGGACAAGCCATTCCTGGAAATGGAGAAAGTGGGTTTAGAACTGACCCATCTAACAATGGTGCTGCAGCAACTTCTACAACAACTACAGGAACTAGTGATACAATCACCCCAACAACACCAGCAAAACCAACAGCAAAAGATATAGTTGGAGATACAAGTACAGTATCACGAGAAAACTTTACAGGTTGGGATACGTATAAAATGCCGTTTGGTGTCCAATCTGGATCAGGAACACTAGGGGTAGACTCAGCGGAACAAAAAGCGAATGCTGAAGGATTACAATTCAGAGTGTTTTCTGATCAAAGAGCAGGTACGCGTGTTACACCTGGACCATCTAACTTTACATTTGAGTTGCAACCAAGTGATGTCAAGGCACGTGTTGACTACGGATTGAAACTTCCTGCAGAAGAAGTACAAAAAATTATTGAAGAAGCTCCTCTTTGGCGTGGAAAATTGAAATATAATAATACAAGAATTCAAAGTTCAGCTGCTTCTACTTACTTTGGTGGTGGATCGTACGAATATTTATTATCAAGTATTTATAAACTTGGTTATGAACAAGGAATTGATAAAGTTTACGTCAAAGATGCAAGTAAACGTATTGAAGTAACAGAAGAAGCGAAAGCGGCAGGTTGGACTGTTTCTGATTTTACAGTATCAAATATGCCTGGGGGATTAGTATATGATAAACAATCGGATAGTATACAAGGGGTTGTAACGCATAGTAGTCCATTTAACTATCAAAAACTAGTGGCGACAGTTACTTTTACTAATACCAAAACTGGAAAAAATGTAAGAATTCCGTTAGATCTACATAGATACGGTGGTACAGCATGGAAAGATGGGACGCCACCTACGTTAGAAATTAACGATGCCGTTAAAGAAGGTAAAGTAGGAGAAGAACTTGTAGTACCAGTAGAATATAGAGATGCTGGAGCTTCCCATGCCGGTGCACCAAATGGTAGATATATTCCTTATAGTTTAACGGATGAAAATGGAAATCCTCTTAACCGTACAGCAACGATTAGAGAAACTGTGGAACGTGCAATTCTTGGTGTTTCTGGAGTGAAAATTACTGGAACTACAGGGGCAGGCGCTAGTACTGTTACAGATTTAACAGGGGATGACACTAAAATTCCTGGTGTCGGTTTCACAATTGCCTCAAATGACATGACTGAACGAAATAAAAATGGATTTAAAGGGACACCGACTGAAGCAGGGATTTACCGTGTCTCAATTTATGCACGAGACTATAAAGAAACGAATGCGAATGAAGCATATGCACATGCTACCTTTAAAATTTCACCTGCAGTATCTGTGAAAAATGTACATGCATATGATAAAGAAGTACCAATTACAATTTCAAGAGGTGCTTCAGAAGCTACGATTACATTACCAGATGGCACAAATACAAAAGTTGTTGCAAAAGATGGGAAATGGGTTGTTACAGAAACTACAAATACAGCTGTAAATGTTAATGATGAAATCGGTACAGTTGGCGAAACTTTCAATCTAAAAGTACTTCCAACTGCAACAGCTAAAGCAGCTACGGATAATATTAAGGTAACTGCAAGTAGTGAAAATGTAACAGCAACATTTACAAGAGCAGAAGTAGCTTTAAAAACTAAACTTGGAGAAAATGTAACAGCAACCTTTAATAAATCAACAGGTCGTTGGGATTTACCAGCTGAAATCGCTGAGAAGAAAACAGTTAACAGCGATGGAACGACTACATGGTTAAAACGTGACCTATACGTTGATGTTGATAAAAATGGGGAAACAATATTCAATGTTTATGAATATACTCGTACCTTAAATGCAGAAGGAAAAGTAACAGCTGTTAGCGATCCTACTCGTACATTAACAACTTATAACAAAGAAAATGCTGCAAATAGTGCAGCGGTGTCAGCTAATGATGCGAATAAAGGAATGGTTGTAACGGTTAAATACGATAAAGGACTAAATAAATGGACTGCAGATGATAACTCAACTGTAACAGCAACGAAAACTGGAGATAAATGGACAATTTCTACTTCATCAGGATTCAATGGAACAGTTGATGCAGTTTATGCAGAAAGTTCAGATAAAGCGTCTGTATTAAATGATGCTCCGACAGTGCATTCGACTTCTTATACAACTGTAAAAGGTGCAACAGTAGATTTAGTAAAACAAAAATCAGCTACAGTAACGATTACAGATAGAGAAGATGATGCGACAACTGCTCCAACGAAGAAGGAAACAACAGTTACAAAAGTAACATTAACAGCTCCTTCAGGGAAGGTAACAGAATATACTAGTCTTGCAGATGCAGCAGCGGTGAAATTAACAGAAACAGGAGAGTACACTGTTAAAGTAGATGTAAAAGACAGTAATGGAAATAAAGTTACTGCAGATTCAGATACAGCAACAGGAACAAATGAAAATGACAATTCTGCGGTAGCTTCAACGACTTATGTGATTACGGTCAAAGATCAAGAAACACATAAATTATATAAAGTAGAAGATGATACTGTTACGAATGATGAATTAAAAGCAAAAGTAACTCCTACAACTGTAGATGGATTTACTCCAAGTAAAAATGATATTACGGATATTCCAACGACTACAGGTAAAGCTGGGCAAACATTGCCAACTCCTGCAACAATTACGTACACAAAAGACACTGAAACAATTCAGGTAGAAACAAAAGTAGATGTTGTTGTCTTGCCGAAAGTAACACCTACAGGTGTAACAGTTCTTAAAGATAGTACAGGATTAGAAGAAGCTGTTAAAGCGAAAGCAGTGGAAGCCGCAAATGCTGTTCCAACTGATAAATTACCAGATGGTGTAACAGTATCTGTTAAGGAAGTTAAACAAGGAACAGTACCAGCAACAACTGCAACTGGAGTGCAAACTCCAGCAACAGTAGTAGTTGAGTATTTAAAAGATGGTAAAGTAGTTGCATCTAGAGAAGTAACAGTCCCAGTAACAGTAGTAGGTTCAACAGCTAAGAAATTAGTTGTATTTGAAGGTGATACAGTAACAAAAGACGATGTGAAAGGTGCTGTAACTGAAGGTACAGACGGAACAAAAGGTGAGCCTGTAATTGCTGATGACATTACTGCTACATCAGGAAATAAAGAAGTAACAGTCCCAGTAACATATGACAATGGTAAGTTAACTGAAACAGTGAAAGTTCCAGTAACAGTTTTACCAAAACCAGAAGCAGATGAAATTCTTGTTCCTAAAAATGGCAACAAAGAAAAAGCAAAAGAAAAAGTGCTTGCTCAAGCTGAAAAAGCGATTGCTGATGGAACATTTACAGGTAAACTACCACAAGGTGCTAGAGTTGAGATTGATAAAACAGCTCCAGTAACAGTTCCTGACTTAACAGATGATACTGAAGTAGATGTGACTGTTAAATACACTGTAGATGGTGAAGTGAAAACAACTACTGTTACAGTCCCAGTTACAGTAGTTGAAGGTGTACCACAAATTGTTCCAGTGGATGAAAACAACAAACAACCAGATCCAGAGAAGAGCATTGATAAAACAGATTATCCAGAAGGATCTACATTTAGATATAAGACTCCAGATGGACAAACATCTCCAATCGATGTAACAACAACTGGAGATAAGAATGTGATTGTTGAAGTGCTGGATAAAGATGGTAATCCTATTGCAGAAGTACCAGCAACTGTACGAGTTGTTGAAAGCTATCCACAATTTGTCCCAGTAGATAAGGATAACAAACAACCAGCTGTTGAAGGAAGTATTGACCCTAAAGCATTCCCTAAAGAGACAGAGTTTTCTTATGAAACTCCAGTAGATACAACAACACCAGGCGAAAAAGATGTTGTTGTAGTAGCAAAAATTGGAGATAAGGTTATTGCAAAAGTCCCTGCAAAAGTGATGGTTGTTGAACCGAAGACACAATATGTACCAGTTGATAAATCAAACAAACAACCAGATGCATCTAAGAGTATTGATCCTGAACAATATCCAGATGGAGTAACCTTCAACTATAAAACTCCAGTAGATACAACAACACCAGGCGAAAAAGATGTTATTGTAGAAGCAAAAGACGGAGAAGATAAACTTGTAGAAGTTCCAGCTAAGGTTAAAGTAGTGGAAGGTAAAGAACAATTAATTCCTGTAAATCCAACTGAAAAACCACAAGCCAGAGATAGTATTACTCCAAGTGATTATCCAGAAGGGTCAACATTTGAATACAAAGTTCCAGAAGGACAGACAGAACCATTTGATGCAACAACTGTTGGAGATAAACCAGTAACGGTTGTTGTGAAAGATAAAAATGGAAATGTGTTAGTTGAAGTTCCGGCAACGATTAAGGTGGTAGAAGCTAAACCAACACCAATTGAAACGCCAGTAACGAATACACCTTTAACAAAAGAGGATATTGCTAAATTTGTTAAAATTCCAGAGGGTGGCAAGGTCACAAATGTTGAAAACATTCCAGACTTGACAACGCCAGGTAAGAAAGATCCAGTTAAAGTAACGATTACCTTACCAAATGGAAAAGTAGTTACGGTAGAAGTACCAGTGAATGTAACACCAATTACACCAATTGAAACACCAATAACAAAAGAAAAACTGACTCCAGAGGATGTCCTAAAACAAATTAAGATACCAGAAGGGGCAACAGTTAAAGTAGGAGATCTCCCAGATTTAACAACACCAGGTAAGAAAGATCCAGTGAAAGTAACAATTACATTACCAAATGGAAAAATTGTTACGGTAGAAGTACCGGTGAATGTAACACCTATTGAGGATATTGTTAAAAAACAAGGGGATCCAATTACTGCTGAGGATGTTGAAAAACACATTCCAAAAGGAGTAAAAGTTATCTCAATTGGAGATAAACCAACAACTGATATACCAGGTGAAAGACCAAGTATTCCAGTTGTGATTGAATTACCAAATGGAATTCGAGTAACTATGGATATACCAGTAATCGTAACACCGAAAGTAACACCGGTAGTAGTTCCTGTAGGAACACCAGTTACACCAGAAGATGTTAAGAAACATATCGAATTACCAAAAGGATGGACTGTAACAAAAGTCGGAGAAATTCCAACAACTACAACTCCAGGAACAAAACCAGTTGTTCCAGTGGAAATTGAATTACCAGATGGACGTAAGATTACAGTTGATGTACCAGTCATCGTAACGCCAATTGTTAGACAAATAGTTGTACCACAAGGAACACCGATTACACCAGATGATGTAAAAGGTCATATTGACTTACCAAAAGAACCAGGATGGGAAATTGTAGAAGTAGGAGAAATTCCAACAACAATTCCAGCTGGAGTAAAACCAAGCGTTAAAGTGAAAATCAAAGTTCCAACTGGTGAGATTATTGAAGTAGATGTGCCTGTCAACGTAACTCCAATTAAAGATATTGTGAAGAAATTGGGGGATCCAATTACAAATGAGGATGTTGAAAAACATATTCAAATACCAGAAGGTGGGAAAATCATTAGTATCGGTGATAAACCATCTACAGATGTACCGGGAGAAAGACCAAGTGTTCCAGTAGTAATCGAATTACCTGGAGGTAAACGAGTAACCGTTAAAGTCCCTGTTATTGTGACCCCAAAAACAACTCCTGTAGTGGTTGAGGTAGGAACACCGATTACAGAGGATATGGTGAAAAAACATGTTGACCTTCCAGAAGGATGGAAGATTACTAAAGTTGGAGAAATTCCAAAAACGAATACACCAGGAGATAAACCATCTGTAACTGTTGAGATTGAGTTACCGGATGGACGTAAAGTGACAGTAGAAGTTCCTGTGAAGGTGACTCCTAAATCTAATCATGGTAATAGTCACGGTAATAATGGTAGTTCAACAACTCATATCGTAACACGTTACCAAGATGGTGATGGTAAAGAAATTTCTCCAGAAGAAAATGGTAGCCATGGACCTAAGACTTTAGAAGGTTATGAATATACTGGCACTAAGACAGATAAAAATGGCAATGTGATTCATATCTATAAGAAAGTAGTTACCCCAACCCGTTCTGAGCAACCAAGTGCTCCAGAGACTCCTTCAAATCCAGAAAAACCAGTAGCTACTCCAGTTCAGACAAGTTCTACAGATTCTAAACAAGTAGCTGAAACAACTATATCCAATGATAAGAAGGAATTACCAAATACTGGTACAGAAGATAAGGCTGGTCTAGCTAGTCTTGGACTTCTTGGAATGTTGGGTGCATTCGGACTTGTAGCTCGTAAGAAAAAAGAAGACTAATACTCTTCGAAAATCTCTTCAAACCAC
>CALHQV010000218.1 GCA_938038035.1 uncultured Gemella sp.
TGTGCCACTGCACTCCAGCCTGGGCAACAGAGCGAGACTCAGTCTCAAAAAAATAAATAAATAAAATATGAAATAAAATATGGATAGGTGAATAGTTATGATTAGAAATTCTAAAATAATAGCTACTATAGGTGATGCTACAGATAAAGTATTACGAAAAATAGTGGAAGGTGCAGCAGATGCTGTATTGATAGATTCTTACTATGGTAGTAATGAACAAAATGTTGAAAGAATAGAAAAGGTTAAAGCTCTAAGAGAAGAAGTGGGAAGAGACTTAGCTATAATATATGATGTGGATCATATTTATGCGAAAAATAAATATAAACTTATAAGAATAGATGAGGAGAATGTAGACTTTGCCTGCGTAAATGATGTAGATTTTGTTGCGTGTCCTTTTGTTGGAAACTTAGATGAGATAACGAAGGTAAAAGAGCTTATTAAATCACATGGAAAAAATATAGGGATTATTGTTAAGATAGATTGTAAAGATGGTTATGATAATCTTGATGATATACTGGAAATCGCAGATGCGATTATGATTAATCGTGATGAACTTGGGGTAGATATTTCGTATGAAGATTTACCTGGAATTCAAAAGGAAATAGTAAGAAGAGCTAATGAAGCTGCGAAAGTAGTTATTTTAACTACTCAAATGTTATATTCTATGGTTTACAATCCAAGACCAACTAGAGCCGAAGTGTCTGATGTTGCGAATGCAATTTTCGACGGTGTTGATGCGGTAATGTTAACAGAAGAGACTGCGATTGGTGATTATCCATGTGAAGCGCTAGAAACAGTAGATAGAATTATACGAACTGTTGAAAAAAATAATGCTGTTGATGCAGAAAGATTTGAAGTGGCTGAATACAAAATGAGTATTTCTCATGCTGTTTCTATGACGACAAAACATCTTTTAGAAGCAGTTGATGTAAAAAATATTGTAACTTATACGAAATCAGGAACAACAGCTCGTTTCATCGCGAGGTATCGTCCAAATATACCTGTGCTAGCAGTTTTACCTGATAGAGAAAGTGCAAGAAAATTAATTATTACTAGAGGAATAGTACCGTATATAGAACCTAAAATGTTGAGTATGGAAGAGATGTTAAGTAATGCTTCAGCATATTCTAAAGAAGTTGGACTAGCTGAAGTTGGAGATTCTATCTTAATAACTGCGGGTCAACCAGATACTGGAAAAGGTACAGTGCCACCTACAGATTTTGTATACATAAGTAAGGTTGATTAGTGAACTAATGATAGTTTATGGGGAGAAAACCCAGCACTACTAGAATTATAAGCTACTATTTAGTGAACTATAACTAAAAGCTAAAATAATAAAAAGTATATTGAAGATATTTTGCATATGTTATTTGTAAAATATCTTCTTTTTTCTTCTATAAAAATAGCACAACGCTTGCATTTTATGATATAATTGAAAGTGGACTGCTATATGCATAAGAATAAGGGTTATATGCGTAGCGAGATATTATTAACTAAAGGAAGGAGATTATTTATGATAGCTGAATACTTATCAGGAGTAAGTACGCTAACACTAATTATCCATCTATTGGATATATTATTAGTTTGGTTCTTAGTTTATAAACTATTGAGTTTATTAAAAGGTACTCGTGGTATGCAACTTGTTAAAGGTATTTTAATAGTTATTGGACTAAAAATATTCTTTAACTTTATCGGATTTAAGACGATGACATACATTTTTGAACAAGTAGTAACTTGGGGAGTATTAGGTATAATGATTATATTCCAACCGGAATTACGACGAGCTCTTGAATACATAGGAAGGGTACAGCTGTCTAATATCTTCAATATTAACTATAAAGATGTTCAGAAAAATTCTACTGAACAGATTATAAAAGCTGTTGTTGATTCATCTAGACATATGGCGCGTCGAAGAATAGGCGCATTAATCGTACTAGAAAATAATACAGGTCTTGATGAATACGTTGAAAGTGGTATTACGGTCAATGCCGAGGTGACAAATGAACTTATAATTAATATTTTTATTCCAAATACACCTTTGCATGACGGTGCCATGATAATCGATGAGAATAAGATCCGCGCTGCAAGCTGTGTGCTTCCTTTATCGGATAATAGATCGATAGCTAGTAGCTATGGTACAAGACACCGTGCTGCATTAGGATTATCTGAAGTTACAGATGCTATAATAATCGCTGTATCTGAGGAAACAGGGAAGATTAGTGTTTGTCAAAATGGTATCTTAACTTCAGACTACTCAACAGACGATTTAGCTGATTATTTGGCAAAAAATTGGAAACAGCAAGAAAAAATAATTAAATAAGAGGTGATATTATGCAACTAAAAGAAAATAATAAGTTAAAGTTAATATCATTTTTAATAGCGATACTATTGTTCCTATCGGTTAATGAGAATTTTAAAAACTTTTCGGTTCTTGGAGATAGTACTAGTGATAATGCAACAGCTTGGGTGAGCGATGTTCCGCTGGATGTTGATTATGACAGAGATAAGCTTTATGTAGTAGGTATTCCTAATACTGTATCTGTGAAACTATCTGGAACACAAACAAAAGTTCAAAAAGAAAGTGTTGCTAAAAACTTCAAGGCGAAGTTGAATCTTAGAAATGCTCAAATAGGTGATGATCAAAAGGTTAAAATTGAGATAGATGGTTTAGAAAAAGGTGTCGATGGTACGGCAGAACCATCTGTTATAACGATTTCTATTAGAGAAAAAGCAACAAAAGAATTCAAAGTTACACCGGTAGTTAAGAAAGAGCGTCTACTGATTGGATATGAAGTAGATAATCTTAGTGTGTCAAATGAAACAGTTAAGATTTCTGGTGCGATTGAAAGTCTTAATAGAATAAACGAAGTTCGTGCTGAGAGTGATACTCGTACGAAGCTTAACAGAAATACTAGAGAAGAAGCTAAGTTAGTAGCTTACGATAGTGATTATAATAAAATCGAGGATATTCAAATAGAACCTAGTTCAACAGTTATGAATATAGAGTTAAAGAATATTGAAAAAGAAGTTCCACTAGAAGTAAATACTATAGGTAGTCTTCCTTCAGGATTCGAGCTGATTAGTGCGACTGCTGATGTTTCTAAAGTAGCTGTTAGGGCGGAAGATGAAGCTACATTGGCTAAAGTGTCAGAGATGTTCGTTGACGTCGATTTAAGTGATGTTAAAGAAGAAACAGAAGAACGAAGTAATTTGAAGATTTATCCTAAAGAAAATATTCGAATTGCAACGGATACACCGATTGTTAAAGTAACAATCAAGATAAGGAAAAAATAATTATGGCGGATAAAAAATTAATATTTATGGCTATTAATATGCTTATTACAGTTTTTAGTTTAGCTATAATAATTGCGACGATGTTTATAGAAAATCAAAGGATTAAGACTACTGCGATTTTCGTAGCTATAACTATATTAATAGTTCAAAAAATAGTAGAGATAAAAGTAATCAAGGAAACTAGAAAAATCAGCATTGTGATATTATGTATTATTATTGCTGCGACATGTTACTTTGGTTATAGATTGTTTTAAAATATGTAGAAGAGCTGAGGGAGCGACTCAAAAAGGTTAGTTTTGAGTTGTTCCCCGCATAGTTTATTGATTATCACAAGTATCTTTATTTGATATTTAGTATAGATAAGCTATTGTGATAACTTAGGATTTGGTAAGCTCTTTGGTAAATTTGTAGGAGATGTTATGGATAGACTATTTTCATCAAAAATATATATAAATCATAGATTTAAACTTATCATGTTACTGGATTTATTGACAGTTGCATTAGGTGTAGTAGCATCGATATTTTTAGGTAAAGCATCAGATCCATTTGCGATGCTAAATGGCCATTATATTGAGATATTAGAATTTCTAGTGATTTCACTTGTTATATATACAATTAGTTTTTATTTATTTGGTACTAATAAATCATTATGGTCATACTTAGGTGTTAATGAGATAGTAAGTATTTGTATTTCTGTAGTTCTAGGGGACTTGCTTACGAGTATCCTTTATCAGTATATGTTACCTGATACATTCTCAAATGTTAGATTTGCTATCTTTTCACCTTTATTAATTATAGCGGGTATGATGTTTACAAGAATGTTATATCGTGCCTTACGTGAAAGAGAAGCTGGTAAGTATGGTGCTAGTACTTATAAAAATACATTTATTATCGGTGCAGGAGATGCGGGATACATATTATTAAAAGAGTTATCTAAAAATAATATTTTCCGTGCGAATGTAGTTGGTCTTATAGATGATAATCGAAAAAATTCTGTAATCAGTGGTGTTACAGTAGTTGGAACGACTTATGAAATACTAAAACTTATTCCAAAATATGAAGTAGAACAAGTATTCTTAGCTATTCCTTCGATTAGTGCTTATAATAAAAATAGAATATTAAATGTTCTGAAAGAAGCCAATGTTAGTGTTAAGGTAATGAGTTCTGGTGTTGCTGTAGAAGACGGAGAGAGTATTTCTAAACACTTAAAAGATGTGTCAATCGAGGACTTATTAGGACGTGGAGAAGTGAAGCTTTCTCAAGGAGAGATTCGTTCTTACATTAAAGGAAAGAGTATTCTTGTTACAGGTGCTGGTGGTTCAATTGGAAGCCAGATTGTAAGAGAGATATTCAAATTCAAACCTAGTCAACTTGTTTTAGTAGATGTTAATGAGAATGCATTATACATGTTAGAGCGTGATTTAGACTTTGAAAAATCACATAGTAAGGAATACGAGGGTATAAATTATATTTCTGAAATAGTAAGTATTCGTGAAAAAGAGGCGTTAGCTGAGGTATTCGATAAGTATAAGCCGAGCGTAGTGTTCCATGCGGCAGCGCATAAACACGTACCTTTAATGGAACGTCGTCCACAAGAAGCGATAAAAAATAATGTCTTTGGGACAAAAAATGTTATGGATGTAGCCATTGAAAAAGAAGTAGAAAGATTTATTATGATTTCTACTGACAAGGCGGTAAATCCTACGAATGCAATGGGTGCGTCAAAACGTTTAACAGAGATTATTTTACAGTCAAAAGGTAATAAGTACAAAACGAAATTTGCTGCAGTTAGATTCGGTAATGTATTAGGTTCAAATGGTTCTGTAATTCCTATCTTTAAAGAACAGATTAAAAAAGGTGGACCTATCACTATTACACATAGAAATATTATTCGTTACTTTATGACGATTCCAGAAGCGGCACAATTAGTACTACAAGCTGGGTATTATGCAAGTGAAGGGGAAATCTTCCTATTAGACATGGGTGAACCTGTAAAAATAATAGATCTTGCGACAAACCTAATTAAATTATCAGGATTAGAACCGTATAAAGATATAGATATCGAAGAAATCGGACTAAGACCTGGTGAGAAAATGTATGAAGAGTTATCACTTGATTACGAAAGTAGCGAAAAGACTGATAACAAAATGATCTATAAAAATACAACCTTAGACATTGATGTTGAGGAACTAGATAAAAAACTAGTAGAGTTGAAATCAATGCTAGGACATTCAACAAATGAAGAAATACGTAGCAAGTTATTTGAAATAATAAACTGTTACAACGGATAAAAAAAAGAGCGATTCAAAAGTGATTTTGAGTCGCTCTTTTAGCTATATGAGTGACACGGAAATCTTGATTTCTAAGAAACAAGATTTTGTCGAATCGCTTGTTAGCTAGTTTTAGAGAGTGTTATTTTTTATTTTTCTACGTTTTTAGTTTTTTTAGCTATATAGTTATTTATAATCAAAGCTAACAACATAGGTAAATTCATAAAAAATACTTCAATCACAAATAATATGATTTTGTATTTTTGTTTGAAATCCGAACTAAGTTCTCTATCTAATATTGATGTTAGTGCGATACCAAATAAAACATAGAATACTAGAAATATGTAAAATCTTTTTTTGAGTTTTTCTGCGTTTAACATAGTAACCTCCCTGAAATCGCGTATTGCGTATTTACTATGAAGTAAATGGGAGTGACTAAAACATTATAATCTTTTAAGAAATAAGATTTTGTTAAGTCAGCCCCTTTAGTAACTTTAACATAGCACAAAAATTTTAAAAATTAAAGACTGATAAAATCTTTATTTTTATGGTATAATAAAGATTAATAGTGTTTTTAACTAGTGATAGTTAACATAACATTATTTAGAAGAAGATTTAATAATTGAGCGCTGATTTCAGAAGAATAACTTTTTTGAAGTTGGTGTTTTTTAGTTGTGAAGGAATAGAGTATAGAGAATTATACTACTACTTTATATTATCTTTGATATTTCAATAGATGAATATAGTGTGGTATAATATTTAAGTAAAAATAAATAGGAAAGATTTAAGATGTAGGGGATGACCCGAAAGACCTAAATTTTAACAAAGTGTATATGAGAGTTCATAGACGCAGTGGTTTATTGATATCTAAATTCGCTTTATAAAAGCTTTTTAG
>CALHQV010000219.1 GCA_938038035.1 uncultured Gemella sp.
CTTAGTGATTTACTTAAAAAATTATTATATGTGAAATTTAGAATATTTATAACTATAATATGGCCTTTGATATACTTGTAATTTTAATTATATTTTATAATAGATTTCTTTAAGTTTTATAGTTTTTTAATAGCTATCTATGGACTAATTTGGAAAAATTTTATACAATAGTATTTGCGTGAATTATTTTAATCATGATAGGAAGTTTATAGCTATTAGGCTTTAATTTTTAAGTGTTTAATAGTATAATATAATTGGAAAATTTGTATAGATAAATAATTCGAAATTAATCGAAAGGAATTAGATAATGAAAATAGGAATTGATAAGATTGGTTTTGCAATGCCGAATTACTATTTAGATATTCGTGATTTAGCCGTAGCACGTGGAATAGAGCCAGATAAATTTACAAAAGGTTTATTACAACTTGAAATGAGTATTCCTCCTGTGTCTCAAGATATAGTAACTCTTGGAGCACAAGCTGCATATGATATACTAGACAAAGATGATTTAGAAAAAATTGATATGATTATCGTAGGAACTGAGTCTGGAGTTGACCAAAGTAAAGCTTCTGCGGTATTTATTCACGGTCTATTAGATATTCAACCATTTGTACGTGCTATCGAAGTGAAAGAAGCATGTTATGGTGCAACGGCAGCATTAGATTTTGCTAAAAATCATGTTATGAATAATCCAGAGTCAAAAGTACTTGTTATCGCTAGTGATATTGCGAAATATGGTGTTAAATCTTCTGGAGAATCTACACAAGGTGCGGGAAGTTGCGCAATGTTAGTAAGCGGTAATCCGAGAATTTTAGAATTCAACAATGATAATGTTTGTTTAACACGTGATGTTATGGACTTCTGGCGTCCGAACTATTCACAATATGCTTTTGTTGAAGGAAGATTTTCTACTGAACAATACCTTGATTGTTTAACAACTACTTGGAATAGATATATTGAAAAATCTAAACAAAGCCTTAATGACTTCTCAGCGGTATGTCTACACCTTCCATATCCTAAATTAGGATTAAAAGGTTTAACTCTATTATTAGAACAAGTTGAAGAAGAGAAGAAAGAAGAATTACTTGCTCGTTTTAATGAGTCAATTCAATACAGTCAACGTGTAGGTAATATATACACAGGATCTCTATTCTTAGGATTATTATCACTACTTGAGAATAATAACACATTAGAAGCAGGGAACAAGATTGGTTTATACAGTTACGGAAGTGGAGCTGTTGCGGAAGTATTCAGTTTAACTCTAGTAGAAGGTTATAAAGATCAATTAAGAAATAATCGTTTTGATGATTTCGATAAGAGAACACGTATTTCAATAGATGAATACGAAAAAATGTTCTTCAGAGATACTACAGTGGACGAAGAAGGAAACTTAGATATTTCTGATATTAAAGATGAAAGCAGATTTGTCTTAGAAAAAATAGAAAATCACAAGCGAGTATATAAAAAACAATTTTAACAGAGGAAATCATGGAAAAAATTTGGAGTGGCTTTTATAAAAAAAATATTAATGAACGCTTAGAGGTTATTGAACAAGCTGATATTTTAAGTGAAGAATATCTTTCTGTTTTAAAAAATAATGAAGTTTTAGACTTTGATACGGCTAATAATATGGTTGAGAATGTAATAGGAACTTTCTCATTACCTTTTAGCGTTGTGCCAAATTTTGTCGTTGATAATAAAGAATACGTGGTGCCATTTGTTACGGAAGAACCATCGGTAGTTGCTGCTTGTAGTAATGCCGGGAAAATCGTAGCGAAGTCTGGTGGTTTCAAAACAGAAGTACTAGATAGGAAGATGGTAGGGCATGTAGCATTATATAATATAGCTGACACTCACGAAGCGGTAGAATGTATTTTAAAAAGTAAAGATTTGCTTTTAAAAACAGCGGATGAAGCTTATCCGTCTATCGTAGCCCGTGGTGGAGGTGCTCGTGATATCGAGGTTAAAGTTCTATCAGAAGATGGAACAGATTTTGTAGTTGTTTACCTTATCGTTGATACTTTAGAGGCAATGGGGGCGAATATGTTAAATACTATGCTAGAAGCACTTAAAGTTTCGTTAGAATCATTGACTGAAGGTGTAGCTTTAATGGCAATTTTATCGAATTATGCGACACGTTCACTAGTTACAGCGAAATGTGCTATTCCATTCGAAAACTTAGGAGAAAATGGAGAGTATTTTGCGAAAAGAATCGAACTGGCTAGTAAATTTGCTAAAGTTGATGTTTATCGAGCAGCTACGCACAACAAGGGTATCTTTAATGGTATTGATAGTGTTGTAATAGCGAGTGGAAATGACTGGCGAGCTATAGAAGCGGCATGTCAAAGCTATGCAGCTAAAGACGGTAAGTACCAAGGGCTTTCTACTTGGCATTGTGATAAAGCGTCTCAAGTTCTTGTAGGTGAGATTACCTTACCGATGCCGGTTGCTAGCGTAGGTGGCTCTATCGGAATCAATCCAACTGTAAAAGTTGCCAGAGGATTATTAAATAATCCTGATGCGAAAACATTAGCGAGTATACTTGTTTCTGTTGGATTAGCTCAAAACCTAGCAGCGCTAAAAGCGTTGGTAGGGGACGGAATTCAAAAAGGTCATATGAAATTACATGCAAAATCTTTAGCCATTTTAGCTGGAGCTACTAATGATAATATTGAATTAATTGTAGAAGAACTTAGAAAAGAAAAACATATGAACTTAGCTAATGCCAAGAAAATAGTAGAAAAATACAATAAATAAAATTAAAGAGAGATTAGGATTCCTAGTCTCTCTTATTTGATAATTCTAGTAAGATCTATCTTCTTTATGCATAAGTCTAAAAAAGATTAATAAATTTAATTTTGGAAATTGTTTAACAAGAATAGAAGTATCTGTTTACGATAGGAATATCCGAAGAATAAATCAAAATTACTATTAAAATAGGATTTTTTCCATCGTAAAAATGTTCATAAATTACTGTTCTTATTATCTTTATACACTGTTTCATGCTAAATGATA
>CALHQV010000220.1 GCA_938038035.1 uncultured Gemella sp.
GCTTTTTAGATATCTAATAAACTGTGCGGGGGTGACTCGACAAAATCGATTTCTACGAAATCACGATTTTTGAGTCACTCCCTACTAATATTATCTAAGAAAAAGTGATATAATAGATTATGTGCAATTAAAGAAATAATTAGCAAATAAAGAGAAGAAGTCGAGGGAAATCAAATGGATTTAAATACACAATTAAAAAAATATGCCCAACTTATTGCGAAAGTTGGATTAAATGTTCAAGAAGGTCAACCGGTATTAGTTCGTGCTAGTACTGAAACACGTGAGTTTGTAGCGAAAGTTGTAGAAGCTTGCTATGAATTAGGAGCGAAAAGAGTGTCAGTAGAATGGCGTGATCAAGAATTAACTAAACTTCACTTAAACTATCAAACTGAAGAAACTCTAAGTACAGTTGGTCAATGGTATATTGATAAGTATCAAGAAGAATTAGATGAAGGCGCAGCATTCTTATCTATTATCGGAGATGATCCAGATGGATTAGCAGGTGTAGATAGTGCGAAATTAAAAGCATCTATGGTAGGACGTTCAAAAGCTATGCGTAATTATATGAAGTCTATCATGAGTGATGAGTGTCCTTGGTGTGTTGTTTCTGCATCAACAGTAGGATGGGCAAAAAGACTATATCCTGAATTAGATGATGAAGCGGCTTATTTAAAACTTTGGGATCAAATCTTAAGTGCTTGTCGTTCAACTGGGGATGATCCAGTAGCTGAGTGGGAAGAACATATTAAAGTTTTAGATGAAAAAGCAAAATTCTTACACGAAAATGAATTAGTTAAATTGCATATCACAAATGACTTAGGAACTGATTTGTATGTAGGATTACCTAAAAATCATATTTGGCAAAGTGCAGGAAGTTATGCTAAAAAAGCTGGCCGTTTCGTAGCGAACATCCCTACAGAGGAAGTATTTACAATGCCTCATAAAGATGAGACTAGTGGTATTGTTTATAATGCTAAACCTTTAAACTACAGTGGGGTATTAATCGATAACTTCTGGTTAAAATTTGAAGACGGTAAAGTCGTAGACTTCGGAGCTGAGCGTGGTTATGATGTTCTTAAAAACTTATTAGAAACCGATGAAGGTTCAAGAAGAATAGGGGAAATGGCATTAGTACCGTATGATTCACCGATCTCAAATACAAAAATTCTATTCTTAGAAACATTATTTGATGAGAACGCGGCATGTCACATTGCTCTTGGTAAAGCATATCCAACATGTGTTCAAGGTGGACCAGAAATGACTGATGAACAATTAGCAGAAGTTGGTGCTAACGATAGTTTAGTTCACGTTGACTTTATGATTGGAGAAGCAACAACAAATATTACTGGTTACACAGCAGATGGAAAAGAAGTAGCAATTTTCAAAGACGGAAATTGGGCTTAATAATTATAAAAAATACACAGTTGAAAAGTTCTTCAGCTGTGTATTTTTGTGGCACGAACTATAGAAGTTTATAAAAATACATAGATTATCGTGGATTTTATTTGCGAAAAGAGAGTAAATATGTGATAATAGAATGTACTAATATTTAGGGGTGATTAAATGCGTTTGGATAAATTTTTAAAAGTATCAAGAATTATAAAAAGAAGAACAGTTGCTAATGAAATATCATCAGAGGGGCATATAGCGATTAATGGTAAAAAGGCGAAACCATCTAGCACTTTAAAAATAGGGGATAAGATTACTATTTACTTTGCTAAGAAGGAAGTTGTATATGAAGTACTAGAATTAAAAGATAGTACTAAGAAAGAAGATGCAACAAAAATGTTTAAAATCTTATCTGAAAAATCAAGAGAAGTAGAAGATGAGAGAGCAGAATAGCCAATTCAAAAAAGATGTCTTAAAAGCAAAAGCTAAGTATAGAAAACGCCGTAAGTTTATTATTCTAGCTATTATGACTTTCGCTTTAGCTGTAACACTACTACAAACATTTCTATATATTCGAGATAAGAAACAAATCAATGCTCAATTAGCAGAACAAAATCAGATGATTGAAAATCTTGACAAAGAGAATAAAGTAAATGAACTGGTCATAGATAAGCTAAAAGATCCATACTTTATAACAGACTTGGTAAGACAAGAGTATGGGTTAAGTTATCAAGGTGAGTTGATTTTTAATATTCCATTACAAGAGAATTTCTTACAAGCGACGATTAAGTCTATAATGGATGGGAATTTGGAGAAATCTGAAGATAATAATGGTAGAATTGATGACAGTAAAATACCTGAGCTAGCGAAAAAAGATGATAAAAAATCGTCTTCTAAAAAAGGATCAGAGAAAGCTACAGATAAGCAAAACACTAATAAAACTAGCGATAAAAAAACAGAAGATAATTCATCAGAAAAAGAAGATGATGATAAACAAGAGGTTAATCAACCTCAAAGAGCAACTAACAACGCAAATTCAAACACTAATAATCAGAGAAGTAACAGAGGATAACATTCTGTTGCTTCTTTTTTTAAACTTCTATATGATGAGGCTGACTCAAAAGTCCTAAATTTTAACAAAGTGCATATGAGAACTCATAGACGCAGTGGTTTATTGATATCTAAATTCGCTTTATAAAAGCTTTTTAGATAT
>CALHQV010000221.1 GCA_938038035.1 uncultured Gemella sp.
TTTTTTAAAAGAAAGATTGTATAATATGAGAGTTTGTGTTATTATATTTCTAATGGAAATATAATAGTATATACTTAGGAGTTATAATGAAAACTAGATTAGCTAATTTAATTAAAACAAAACGTAAAGAGTTAAAGTTGTCACAGAAGGTTTTGGCAGAAGGAATATGCACGCAAACTATTATTAGTAGAATAGAGAAAGGAGAAATAACTCCATCAGTTGATATATTTTTTAAAATTATAAAAAAGCTTTGTATACCAATGGAAGATGTAGCAGATCTATTTTCTTTAGATATGACGAATGTAAAAGATTTGTCATTTGATTTCTATGAGTTAGAAGAAATGTTAGTAAAAAGAGACTATAAAACTTTATCAGTTTTGGTGAAGTCTATAAATTTAGAATCATTAAATAAAGAAGAATTATTACATGTAGAGTGGTTAGAATCTATTTTGCTGTATCAAATAGAACGCAAACTAGATGTTGCTATAGAAAAGTTGGAATCTCTTAGTGAAAAAGTTGAAATAGGTTCTCTTTTATTTTGTAAAATTTGTAATACTTTGGGGAATTTTTATTCAGAAAGAGAAGATTTTTTAAGTTCTAAGAAATATTATGAATTGGTATTACCTTATCTTGATATTATTAAAGGAACAAGATTTGAACAACCTTTCTATTATTCAGTATCAAGGATTTATGGAATGATGCAACAGCTAGACGAGGCCACTAAGTGGAATGCGCTGGCTATCTCAAGATCTCTTAATGCTAAATCGTTTTATATGTTAGGCGATAATTATTTTTTACAATCAAAATTATTTGAAGAGCAGAAATTAATAGATAGTGCCATAGATTCATGTAATAAGGCTATAACTATTTTTATGTTGGAAAGTAATGAATATATGAAGGGAATGGCTCTGTCATATTTATCAAAGTTGAAGGAGAAAGAAAACGAGGAAATTCTATAAATTTTAGTAAAAGATATACCGCAAAGTTTTAAAAGTATATTTATAGTAAATAAAATCCAGAGCTAACTTTTAAGTTACCTTCTGGATTTTCAATTTTTTAATATTTCTCTAATATTTCACCTCTTACCGCTGAGATAAGATAAAGTGAACCTGTGATTAGAAGAGTTTCATCATCTTTTAGATTCGGAATAATATTGTTTAAAGCAACTTCATAATTCTCATATTTAGCAACATGAGTATCACCAAAACTTTGAACTAGATTATCAAGATTGGATTCTTTAATCTCGATTGGAACTTTTGTTGCTGAGAATTCAGCAGGGATAGTTTTTAATTTTTCAATCATATCTTTATAGTCTTTATCTTCCAGAATACCAAGTAGAATTTTCAATTTAGGGAATTTTTGCTTATCTAGGTATGCCACTAGACTATCAATACCATCATTGTTGTGCGCACCGTCTAGAAGAATATTTTCACGAATCCATTCTAAACGACCTACCCAAACTGATTTACTTAGAGCTTCTTTTATAACGTCATCTTTTATATCGATAATACCACGTTTTTTCAGGTTAGATAATGCTTCTAAAGCTAAAGATGCATTAAAAGTTTGGTGAGCACCGACCATTTTTGTAGAATAATCTACACCTTTGTATGAAAATTCGTTACCTCTAGGTTCGACCTTCTTCACAACAATATCATTCTCGTTTAGTATGCTTAAGCTAGCATTTTTATCCTGACAAATGTCTTTTATTACATTTACGACACTTTCAGAAGCAGGATAAATTAGAACATTATCATTTTCTTGGATAATTCCACCTTTTTCATAGGCAATTTTTTCAAGAGTATCTCCAAGAATAGCTGTATGATCTAGGCCGATTTTTGTAATAATTGATAATACTTTTTCTTTGAAAATATTTGTTCCGTCATATCTCCCACCAAGACCAACTTCCATAATAACGAAATCTGTTTTTTGCTCTCTAAAGTATAATAGAGCTACACCTGTGATGATTTCAAAGAATGATAGTTTATCACTTGGATCAGGATTGTTTTGGTCGTAAGTCTCTTGAACTAGTTTGAATAAACGATAAGCTTCCTTATATGAAATAAAATCATCATTAACACGAATTCTATCGTTAAAACTCAGCATACCAGGACTTGTGTATAATCCAACTCTATACTTAGTTTTTAAGACATCTTTTAAATAAGAACAAGTAGAACCTTTACCGTTAGTACCAGCAACATGGATTACTTTAAGAACTTTTTCAGGGTGATCGAAAAGTTCAAGAATATGTTCCATTCTGTGAAGCCCAAGTTTCATACCAGTACGTTCTATTTTATATGATGAAGTAATAAGAAGCTCTTCACAAACACACTCAATTGCATAGTTTACAATTTCATCTTCGTCTAGAGTTAGAAGTTTTTCAGCAAGTTGTTCTAAACTTAACTGACTGAAAAGTTCTAATATGTTATTTTTATCTTCTAAATTATTTTCTTTTAAATATTTAGCAACACCTGTAAATGTTCCTCCAGTTCCAACTCCAGCAACAAAGATATCAATATTAGGTACTTGTTCTAATATTTCACGTCCTGTTGTTTTATGGTGATATCCTGGGTTAGCAGGATTATCAAATTGACTTAGAGAAA
>CALHQV010000222.1 GCA_938038035.1 uncultured Gemella sp.
AACGAAAATCACTAAATATGTCTCAAAAAAAATTAGCTGAAGGTATTTGTACTCAAACTATTATCAGTAGATTAGAAAAAGGAGAAGTCACTCCTTCTATAGATATATTTTTCAAAATCATAAAAAAATTAAATATTCCAACTAGTGAAATAGAAGACTTGTTTGATATCGATACTAAAGATTATCAGCCTTCACACTTCAAAGTTAATGAACTTATGAAATTACTTTATAAACGAGATTATAAGACACTAGATTTTGTTTTATCTTCCATTGATAAAAACACTCTTGATTCAGAAAATATTTTATATTTTGAATGGTTTCAAGCTATCACAACATATCATATAAAAAATCAACTAGATTTTGCGATTAAAAATCTAAAGATATTAATAGCAAAAGTAGAAGTTGGTTGTATTTTATATTGCGATATATGTAATACTTTGGGAAATTTTTATTCAGAAAAAGAATTATTTGAAGATGCTCTTCTTTGGTATGAAAAAATTTTACCATACATAAAAATTATTCAAAATACAAGTTCTGAACAACCATTTTATTATTCTATTGCGCGTATCTATGGAATTTTAAATAAATTAAATGATGCAACGTATTGGAACTCTACCGCTATTACTAAAACTCTAGAAAATAAATCTTTTTATCTTCTAGGAGACAATTATTATTTACAAGCACGATTATTTGAAGAGCAAAATTTTATTGAAGATGCTATTAACTCTTGTAACAAAGCTATTAGTGTATTCTCATTAGAAAATAATGAAACTATGAGATCTTTAACATTATCTTATCTTTCCTATCTAAGAGAGAAAAATAGTAACGAACCTCAATAATAATCCTCTTATTTTGACGATATGTTTTAAAACGAAATAAACTCCAGAATTTTCCTCTGGAGTTTATTTTCGTCTATTCTTTTATAATTCTATAGTAAATTTTTGATGTTATTGCATAAACTATTAGATAGAAGATTGCGAAGACTACGATTGTCACAGCAAGTGCTTGTAAGAATATGCTATTATCTGTTATTAAGAATAATCTCAAGATTTTCTCAATAAATGGATATGCTACTATCGTGTGTAGTGTTGCTATAATTAGCGGAGAGAAGAAGATTAACAGTACTTGTGATCTTATTGATTGTTTAATCTGTTTATCTGTAATACCTACTTTTCTCATGATTTCAAAGTTTCCTTTATCTTCATAACCTTCTGAGATTTGTTTGTAGTACATTATTACCACTTGGCTTATTACGAAGATAAAGCTTATGAACACCCCGATGAATAGGAATGATGCGAACACCCCTCTAAATGTAAGTTTATTTTCTTCTTTACCTTCTATTTCTATACCACTTTGTTTTTCTAATTTTTTAAAACTTTCGATTACCTTAGCTTCTTTAGTTGTATCTTTGATATTGAAGGCAACGTAGTTTTGAAGTGTAGGAGTACCTGTTTGTATACTAATCCCTCTTTTTTCTAACTCTTTACTACTTAACTCTGTTAGTTTTGTAGCTAATTTAGTTGCTTCTTTCTCATCTTTAACAACAGCATAATATGTATCCATAATATTTGCGGTAGCCGAACCTATTGTTCCTGGAAACTCTGATAATTTTTCTTTAATTTTATATTCGCTACCATTTAGAGAAATACTATTATGATTGTAATCTCCTTTTTTATCGATATGTAATAAAATCTCATTACTTTCTAATGTTTTATTTTTATTAGCGAATTTATTATAATCTTTTAATTGTAAAACAACTATCATTTTAACATTACTTAAGTCTACACCTACATTTGATTCAAAATTAAATTTATCTTCAACTAATCTTCCTACCATAGGTAATGAATTATATGAGACCATATCTTCCACTTCAGTTCCCGCTTCTTTAGCTGCTAATTTTGCATTATTTTCAATTTCTTTTAGTTTATCACTAGTAGAATGATAACCTGCAATCATTAATTGTCTTGGGAATCTTTCGTTGTAAGATTTTTCCATACCTGCATATAATGCTGAAGTTGATCCCATAGTTACAAGAACCATTGTAGATAATATACAGATATTCGCTAATCCTACTGCATTTCTCTTCATTCTGTATAATAAACCAGAAACGCTGATGAAGTTTTTAGGTTTATAGTAGAAGTTTTTATTATTTTTCATGATTTTTAGTACTGTGATACTAACTGCCATGAACACTAGATATGTACCTATAATTACCGCAACTACAGCATAAAAGAATACTAATAATGCTTTTACAGGATTTTGTACCGTTTGTGCTGTGTAATAACCATAGCCGATTAATGCTAAACCGATTATCGCTAGAATCCATCTAGATTTCGGTTCCTTTTCACCTTTATTTTCATCTTTTAATAAGGCTACAATTCTAAGTCTAGCTATTTTTATAACAGTATAAAGTAATAATAAGAAGTATATTCCTCCGAATAATAGTACTGAGAAAACTATAGCTATCGGTGTTATGCTGAACCCAAAGCTAACTCCCGCTGAGAATAATTTCAATAATACTAACAGCATAAGTTTATCAAAAATTATTCCTAATCCAATTCCTAACACTATTGTAGTTACAGCGATAAAAATTGTTTCTAAAACTAAGATTTTCGCTATTTGTTTTTTTGTCATACCTAAAACAGAATACAATCCAAATTCTTTTACCCTACGTTTTACTAGAAAACTATAAGTATAAAATAGGAAAATTACAGAGAACAGTGCAATTACAATAATACCGAAACTTAATACCTGTTTTGTCGCCTCAATACCGTTTGGAAGTTTGTCTAAATTATCTCCAAAAGCCAGAGATGACAGTATGTAAAATGACATTATTGTAAAAATTGCTGATAACACATACGGTATTATAAATTTTTTATTTTTTACAAGGTTATTTAAAGCAAATTTGCTATAAAAGAAACTCATCTTACTCACCTGCCTGCATTAAAGTTAACGTGTCATTAATTTTTTGGAACATTTCACTTGTAGTCGCATTTCCTTTTCTAAGTTCATGGAATACTACTCCGTCTTTAATAAATAATACACGTTTAGCACGAGCTGCTGTTTTCACAGAGTGCGTAACCATAATTATTGTTTGTCCTGCGTTATTAAGTTTTTCAAACACTTCTAACAGTTGATCTGTTGATTTTGAATCTAGTGCACCTGTCGGTTCATCCGCCAAAATCAGAGCTGGGTTCGTAATAATCGCACGAGCTACCGCTACCCTTTGACGTTGACCACCAGATACTTCATATGGGAACTTGTTGATTAACTTATCAATTCCTAAAGGTTTAGTTACTTTCTCTAATCTTTTTTCCATATCTTTATATTTTTTATTAGCAAGTACTAACGGTAATAAGATATTATCTTTTATAGAAAAATTATCAAGTAGGTTGAAATCTTGGAAGACGAATCCTAGATTGTCACGGCGGAAATTCGCTAAGTCTTTATCTTTCAACTTGCTTAAATCTAAATTGTTTAAATTTACATTCCCTGATGTTGCTTTATCAAATGTTGCGATAATATTTAGTAAAGTAGTTTTACCGCTTCCGCTCTCACCCATAATCGCTACATATTCACCATTATCTACTGCGAAATTTACATTTTTTAACGCTTCTGTACTTTGTGTACTTAATCTTGTTGTATAAACTTTTCTTACATTGTTGACTTCTAATAACATTTTTATCACTCCTGAATTCTTTTTATTTAATCTTCCTAGTTCGAACTTTTCTACAACTTCCTCGTTGTTTATACTTATATTCTACATTACTTTTCTTACAGATTCTATCGATTTTCCTTACAAAAAAGCTCCCAACCTTACACTTTTGTAAGATTGGGATATTTATTACTTTTTATTTGATTTCAAGAATATCTAGCGACTTTATTTCCTGGGAAATTATAATCGTAATATATCTGTAAATCTTTGTTCAGAGTCGCTATCTAGTCTGTGCGTTATTAGAATTACCGTTAATTCTGGATTAGTTAATAGAAGTTCTTCTATTTTCTCTGCATTATCTTTGTCCAAATTGGAAGTTATCTCATCTAACAGCACTACTTTTTTCTCTCTAATAATTCCACGAGCTAGAGCTATTCTTTGTTTTTGACCACCTGATAAATTCTTACCACCTTCTACAAGTTCCGTATCTAAACCATCCTCAAGACTTGTTAAAAACTCACCTAATCCTACGCTTTCTAACACATCTTTAACTTTTTCATCAGCATAATTATCACCTAGCGTTATATTAAATCTTAGACTTTCTGTAAAAATATACGGTTCTTGCGGAATATATAGCATCTTATCATACAGGCTGTGCTTATTGATACCCTCTAGTTCTTCTCCGTTAAATTTAACTCTACCTTCGTAATTTTCTATTCTTCCAGACAATAATTTTAACAATGTAGATTTTCCACTACCGCTTTCACCGACAATAGCGTATTTTCCATATTTATTAAATGAATACGAAATGTTTTTTAATACACTTTTCTCTTCATATTTATAAGAAACATCCTCTAATACTATAGTTTTAATTTCTTCGTTTAATAATTTTTTACTAGTGTCTTTATCAGCAATTACCTTAGCCTCTTCTTTGAATTTCTCGAATTTCTCAAAGATTGGCACTACGATATTTAACTCTACCGTAATATTCATAATATTTCCTACAGAATTAAAAATCGTAGATGTTAGTGACTCTACTGTTAAAATAGATCCAAAACCTACAATATTTTTTAGCGCCAGTATTCCTGTTAGTAATACTACACCAACTTGCCCTACTAAATTCCCCAAACCACCTAAGACTCCAGCTAATCCGACACTTTTTCTTAGAGACACAGATTCTTTTAATACTTCATTAGAAGAATCTGCTACAATTTTTTTCAAAACTCCTAGTTTATTGAAAGATAGTAAACTATCGAATCCCTGTAGGTAATTTGTATTTTTACTTATTAATTTTTCTAATGACCCTGAATATCTCTGAGCTTTATTCTGAATAGATTTTTGCGCAAGAGCTGGTAAAACTAATGTAAGAACACTCATTACTATAGAGAAGACTATAATCGACCAGTGGAATGCAAAAAGTCCGACTATAGCTAAAAGTGTCTCTATTATCGCTGTAATACTCTGATAAAAATTACCAAATCCTTTTTCTTCTACAATCATCAAATCATTACTAATCCATGATATGTAATCTCCACTATTTTTCTTATTGAAATTAGCATAGTTATTTTTAGAAATTGCATCAACGACATCACATCGAATATCAGTTATCATTTTTTGCACTACATAGTTTTCATACGGAATTTTTATATAAATAGAAACTAAATATGATAAAAACACTATACCTGCATAGGCTATATTATAGAAAAAGCCATCGGTATTCGACTTGATTAATTCGTTAAATCCATCCCCTATAAAATACGCAGCGACAACCTTACATGCTCCTCCAAAAATAATTAGTAAAAGCAACAAACTATTTTCTAAATATCTTTTCTTTAAATACTGCTTCATCTTTTCCCTCCTTATACCTTACTATTATTCTATCAAATAAAATTAGCTTACACAAGATAGTTTTTAGATAATTGATTATATTTGTTAGAAAATAATTTTATTTATATTATAATGGGAGCGACTCAAAAATCGTGATTTCGTAGAAATCGATTTTGTCGAGTCATCCCCGCACAGTTTATTAGATATCTAAAAAGCTTTTATAAAGCGAATTTAGATATCAAT
>CALHQV010000223.1 GCA_938038035.1 uncultured Gemella sp.
AATTGAATTTATTTTTAAAGATGGTTCAAAAGCTGTATATGAAGATAAAGGATATGTAGATCCAACCGCTAAACCAAAATTAATAAATGAAGGTTTAAAAATTGTAGAACCACAATTAGATAGTGATTCTTTAACTTTCTTTTTAGAAGGATCAGATATTTATAAAAATTATTGGACAAAAGTATCTAAACTTACAGTAGATGGCAAAGATTTTGGATTTGATAGCCAAAATACTAACAGTAAATTTTATAAACTATATGATGGACAAGTAACTGCTGTAGATAAAGCAATAACTGACCATTATAAAAAACAAGATAAACATAAAATTGAATTCATATTTACGGATGGTTCAAAAACAACTTATGAAGATACTGGCTATGTTGAACCAAGTAATGAAGCTTCAACACCTACAAAAGATGCTTCTACTGATTCTAACAAACCAGCTACAAACGCTAAATATACTATTTCTAAATTAGATCAAGGTAAAAACTGGAAAGATGAAAAACACTTAACTTTAGAGTTATCTGACACATCTGTTTATGATAATTTTGTTGATGAAATAGCAAGTGTTACTTTAAATGGTACAACTGTAAATAAAGATGTATTTAAAGATAAAGTAGAAACATCTAAATATCTTGGTATTAGAATCTTTAACGAGGATTTAGTAAAAGCATTAAAAGATTCAGACAATAAACTAGAAGTTAAACTTGTTGATGGAACTATAATCTCGTATCCAACAGCAACTGATAAAAAAGAAGATGCGAAGCCTAATGAACCAAAACAAGATGCACCTACAACTAGTGTTTCATACGCTCAAAAAGATTTAGTTACTAAAGTAGAGAAAAATAGCTATGCTGATGAACTAAATATTACACTTGCTGAAGGATTTAAAGCAGAAGATGTTCTTAAAGATACTAAAGAAGTAGTTATAAATGGAAAATCATTCAGTAAATCACTATTCAGTAAAAACTGGAACAACCAAATCGTTACTTTCGATGATGGTGGAGAAAGTCTTAAAGCATTTAAAGCTTGGAACTTTGATGGAGATAATACAATTGTATTTAAAGCAAATGACGGAAGCGAAAGTAAAGCATATACTACTGGTAATAAAGTAGTTGAAGAAAAACCAACATCAGACAAAACTCCTGAAAAACAAGGAGAAAAAACTTATTCACTTACTGATAAATTAGAAGATGGAGAATATACTTTAGGATTTAATGCTTTATACGCTGATGGAAGACAAGGAACTTCAATGTTAGAAGGATTCTTTGATAAAAATGTAAAATTAGTAGTTAAAGATGGGAAAATGAGTATAACAATGTTAAACACTTTATTTGCTCATGGTTTATATGATTTTGCCATCCAAAACAAAGGTAAATGGGAATCAGGTGTGAAAGAAAACTTTGGTGAGAAGAACTCAGCAGGACAATACGACAGAGCGTTATTTACACTTCCGGTTGAAGATTTAGACCAAGTACACTTAGGTGGTGTTATAGTTTCTTATGGGGGCGCTTTAGAAAGTGATAAAGGAAACTTCGACAAATATACTACTGTTAAATTGAAATTTAAACCTGAAATTAAAAAAGGCTGGAGTGGATTTGAGTTAGTAGAAAAAAATAATGAAGAACGTAAAAAAAGTGATGATCTACTTCAGAAAAAACTAATTGCTAATGGAGTAGATACTAACAAAGATGGTAAAGTAACAGAAGATGAATTAAAAAACTTCACTGGTGATATCAATATTGGATCATTAGAAATTGATGGAAAAGTTGATAAAGGTGCAATTTATAATTTAGATTTATTAAAACATATGGGGCCTGGTGTTAAATCATTCTCTTCAGACAGTAATAACTTTGGTGAATTACCAGAAGACTTATTCAAAAATGCAGTTAATATTGAGCGTATTAACTTAGGAGGAAATGGTGTTACTAAACTACCAGAAAACCTATTTGCTAATAACAAAAAATTAAAAACTGTAAACTTATCTTCTAACAACTTAGGTAATATCCCAGAAAACTTATTTGTAAACAATTCTGAATTAGAATCTGTTGAATTCAGTCAATCATGGCTATCAACATTACCAGCGAATGTTTTTGCTAATAATAAAAAGCTGAAAACTGTAAGTTTATCAAATAATAAGATTGTTTCACTTCCAAATGATTTATTTAAAAACAATACAGGATTAACATTCTTATCTGTAACTGACAATGAACTTACTAAACTTCCTGACAGTGTTGCTAATTTAACTTCTTTAACACAGCTATATGCAGCTAATAACAAATTAACATCACTACCAGAGAATGGAGTTAATTTAACTAAATTAAATACTTTAGCATTAAATAACAACAATATTTCTAGTTTATCTGATGAATTATGGAAAACTTTAGCTAAAAATAAAGCAACTGTAAGACTAGTAAATAACCAAATTAGTAATATACCATTAGAATTAATTAAAGCAAATGGTAGTCTACATATCCTTGATATCGCTAATAACAATTTACCAGCAACATTACCGTATAATGATTCTGATACAAAACTATTAGGAATTTCTCCTGAAGTAACACAAGGATATTACCCTCAAAAACAAGCTATCGAATTGAATGTTGTTGCAAAAGACAATAAAATCACAATTCAACCGAAAGATGAAAAATTAACAATTCTTAATCTTCTACACTGGTATAGAGGTCGTTCTGAGTTCTACGGTGGAGAAGGTATCTTACAAGGTTTAGAGAAATATAAAGAATTCCTAAGTAAACAAACTAAACCTATGGCTGAATTACTTAAGAGTGATGACTATGGTCGTAACTGGTATATTGTTACTAAGGTAGAACGTATTCGTGGTAATGAAGTTAAAGAAATTAGTTCAACAAGTGTTTCTAATGAAGATGATAAAAAATTAGAAATTACTGATAACGATATGAAAGCAGGAGACAAATATAGAATTACTAAAATTTTATTCGAGAAAAATGCTACAAATATCGATGACAAATTAGTTGAACTTGTAACAACAGTTGATGCTGATGTTAAGAAAGAAGAACCTAAGGTAGAAGATAAAAAAGATGAGAAATCTTCTGAACAACCAAAAGTTGAAGAGAAACCTCAAGTGACTCCTGAACAACCTAAAGTTGAGGATAAACCACAGGTAACTCCTGAACAACCAAAAGTTGAGGACAAACCTCAAGTGACTCCTGAACAGCCTAAAGTTGAAGAAAAACCACAAACACTTCCTACTGAGCAACCAAGTACACCTTCAGTTGAAGATAAGAAGAATGTAACGGATACTCTTATCGCTAAATTACCAGGTAATGAAGAAGTTAAAGTTCAATTTAAAGAAAAAGATGTTACTGGTATAAACTTTGTAGCTCAAAATTCTGATGAACAAAAAGTTGAAAAAGTTAAAGAATTAGTTAAAAATCTTGATGAAAAACTAAATGTAGTAAAAACTCTAGATTTATTCTTCACTGATGATAAAGGAAATGTAATTAATAATAATGGAGAAACTATAGCAGTTACTGTAGCAGTAGTGGCTAATGACAATGAAACATTCGAAGTATACTATGTAAATGGTGATAAATTAGAGAAAGTTCAAAGTACTTACAGTGATGGGAAACTGACATTCTATACAGATCACTTCAGTACATATACTATTGTTTCAAGAGCAAAAGAAGCTTCTTCTTACAATTTAAATAATGACAATAATAACACTGCTAATACAGAAAACAAAGGTGAAAAAGAACAAAATTCACTTCCACAAAGATTTAACAATATACTTCCTAAAACTGGTCTAACTGAGAATAGTGCAGGAGCTGCATTATTAGGATTACTAGGAGTAGTACTAGCTGCAATAGGATTTAGAAGAAAAAGATAATGTAGATTAGTTTACTTATTATAAAAACAAAAACGATAGATTTTAATTTTAAAATCTATCGTTTTTATTATTAAATTATGAGATAAAGAATATCATGAATAATATATCCAGAAAAAAGTATTAATATAACATTCATATATATTCTTAATTTTTCTCTAAAGATAACTGAAATAATATTGATAATAATCACTCCAAGAATCGCTCCAAGAGTATTATCAAT
>CALHQV010000224.1 GCA_938038035.1 uncultured Gemella sp.
CTAAATTAAGAGGAATTATAACCTTCCCTGATTTTGATGGTGAAAAAGATTGGTATACATACGTATATACCGCAACAGACTACAAAGGCACTTTAACTGAAGATTGTAATGAGGGCGATTTAATATGGGTGAAAAAATCAGAGATACAAAATATTAAAACTTGGGAAGGAGATTACATTTTTCTCGATTGGCTTGTCAAAGATAAACCTTTCTTCTCAGCTAAATTCAACTATAAAAACAACGAATTTGTAGACTACGAAGTAACATTTTATGAATAACAGAGGGACAATATTATGAATATAGAAATTAATAAAGAATTCAAACAAAATTATTTAGTACAAAACAACAACACAGCTAAATATATGGGAAGTGGTGACTTAGAGGTTCTTGCAACACCTAGTCTTGTTGCTTTCATGGAGAATTCAGCAAAAAATTACTTAAATACATTTTTATCAGATGAGTTAGGTAGTGTTGGTAGCAACATCAATATTAATCATCTAGCTCCTACTCTAGTCGGTAAAGAAATTACAGTCCAAGGTAAGATAACAGAAATTATCAAAGATAAAATTATTATTTTTTCTTTAGAAGCTTTCGAGGCAGATAAGAAAATCGGAGACGCAACACATACAAGAGTTATCATTAACAACGAAAAATTCTTAAGAAAACTTTCATAAGAAATATAAAAACTATCATAATTAGCAAAAAAGAAAGACCGTAAACAAACGATCTTTCTTTTTTTACAATTTTACTTTTTAAAATTCATTAGAAAACATTAATTCTAAGAAATACTCTTTTAGAACTTTAATATAAGTTCCCTTCATACCTAGTGACTTAGATTCAATAATTCCAGCACTTTCTAGTTTTCTTAATGCATTAACAATTACAGATCTAGTAATCCCTACTCTATCTGCAATTTTACTAGCGATAAGTAACCCTTCAGTACCGTCTAATTCTCTAAAGATATGTTCTATAGCTTCTTTTTCAGAGAATGATAATGAATTCAGAGCCATATTGACCATATCTTTGTCACGAGCTAAGTTTTTCTCTTTATCTTGTTTTTCATGTAAAATTTCTATTCCTACTACAGTAGACGCATATTCAGCCAGTACTAAATCATCATCTTTAAAGTCACTGTCCATTCTACCGATAACCAATGTTCCTAGACGATCTCCTCCACCTCTGATTGGTAAGATTACAGTATAGCTATTAGTCTCAAAGCGCTCCTGTTCTTCTTCTGGGAAAATTGATAATGGATCCTGGAATGGAATATTAACTTTTGTCGCATAAACTTTCAATGTTGCATCTAAATATGCTTTTGGTACTTTTCTATCTTGAATAATTTTCTCCATACGTTCATTAGAATAATCAACGATAGAATCATATCCAAGTATATTACCTTCAGTATCAAGAATATATACGACAGAATCTAGAATTGGGCTTAGGCGCATTGCCATAGCTTCAAAGTCTACATTATCATGGCGTCCTTCTTGTAAAATTGTACTAATTTTTCTTGTTTTTTGTAATAAACTTGCCATTAATTTTCTCCTTACAAAATACTTCCTTGCTTATTATACCATTAATTTTAATAAATTGTAAGACTTTTTAAAAATTAATTTAATCAATTTTGAAATTTTCTAACATTTCTAATGATCTTTTAGCATATCTTTCATATTTTTCCTTTTTATCTTTAATTCTTTCTGGAAGTGGTTTAATAATTCCAAAATTTGCATTCATAGGTTGGAAATTTTTACTTGTATTATCTACAATATAATTTGCCATAGCACCGATCATAGTTTCTGTTGGGAATATAACTTCCTTATCTTCTGTATTATATAAAGCGTTTAATGCTGCCACAATTCCAGAAGCTGCACTTTCAACATATCCTTCTACCCCTGTCATTTGACCAGCAAAATAGATGTTTTTCTCTTCTTTTAGTCTATAAGTTTTTTCTAATAATTGAGGAGAATTTAAGTATGTATTTCTATGCATAACTCCATAACGTACTATATTAGCATTTTCTAATCCTGGAATCATGTTAATAATTCTCTTTTGTTCCCCCCATTTAAGGTGTGTTTGGAACCCTACGATATTATATAAAGTACCTTCGCTATTATCTTGACGTAATTGTACAACAGCATATGGACGTTTATCAGTTTTTGGATCTTCTAAACCTACTGGTTTCATAGGTCCAAATAATAATGTTTTTTCTCCACGTTTCGCCATCTCTTCAAAAGGCATACATCCTTCAAAATAAATTTCTTTTTCAAATTCTTTTAATGGTGCTGCTTCGGCATTTATTAATTCATTATAAAAATTAAAGAATTCTTCTTTTGTCATCGGACAATTTAAGTACGCAGCTTCACCTTTATCATATCTTGATTTAAGGTAAACCTTATCCATATCGATTGAATCTTTCTCGATAATAGGAGCCGCAGCATCATAGAAGTATAATCCATCTTGCTTCGTATATTTTCTGATATCTTGGCTTAATGCATCTGATGTAAGTGGACCTGTTGCAACAATTACAGGAATATCACCTTTAGGTATTGTTGGTAGTTCCTCGCCGATTACATTAATATTTGGATGGTTCTTGATAGTCTCAGTAATCATCTCTGAGAATTTATCTCTATCTACAGCTAATGCTCCTCCAGCTGGTACTTGAGTTGCATCTGCACATTTAATAATAATCGAATCTAACATTCTCATCTCTTCTTTTAGAAGACCAACTGCATTAGTTATATTGTTCGCTCTTAGTGAGTTAGAACATACTAGTTCTCCAAAATTTTCTGTTTTGTGAGCTGGTGTCATTTTTTTAGGTCTCATTTCGTAAAGATCTACTTTAACTCCACGTTTTGCTAGTTGCCAAGCTGCTTCACTTCCTGCTAAACCTGCACCTATTACTATTACTTTTTTTTCCATTAATTGTCTCTCTTTCTATTTTTATAGTAATCCAGAAAAATCATCTTTTTCTTCTTTTTTAACTTCTTGTTCTCTCATGTCTTGAGTAACTACTCTACCATTCTTATCAAATAAATAAGTTTCCACACTATCCAGTGTTTCAGCGATAAGATCTGAGTAATCATCACGTGCTTCATAAGCTTTAATTTTCTCTAATCTAGGCTTAGTTTTCGGAGCTTTAGGCGTGAAGATAGTACAGCAATCTTCAAATGGTAAATTAGAAATCTCTAAAGTATCAATTTCTTGCGCAATTTTGATTATATCAACTTTATCCATAGTTAATAATGGACGTAAAACTGGTAAATTAGTTACCTCATTAATACAATTCATTGACTCTAAAGTTTGTGATGCTACTTGACCAAGAGATTCTCCTGTAGCAATAGCTAAACACCCTTCTTTTTTCGCTACTTCCTCAGCTATACGTAACATAAATCTTCTAGTTGAAGTCATTGTGTAGTTTGAAGGTACACGTTTTACAATTTCTGTTTGTAGCTTTGTAAAGTTAACAACATGTAGTTTAATCTTACCGACAACTTGACTTAATTTGATTGTTAAGTCAAAAATCTTTTGTAAAGCTTCAGCTGAAGTAAATGGTGGTGATTGGAAGTGAATCATTTCAACTTCAACACCTTTTACTTGTAGTGTATGAGCAGCAACAGGAGAATCAATACCTCCTGATAATAATAACAATGCTTTAGAAGAAGTATTTACTGGGAATCCCCCTACACCTTTAATAAAGTCAGTAAAGATAAAAATTCCTTCACTTCGGACCTCAACATTAATTATAAAATCTGGTTGTTTAACATTTACTTTTAAATTCTTATAATTAATTAAAACATGACTTCCAAATACATTATTTAATTCATTTGTATTATGTGGGAAGTTTTTGTTAGGTCGTTTAGTTTGAATTTTAAATTTATATTCTTTATCTAATTTAGTTTCTAAAAGTCTATCAATAACTTTTTTAGCTTCTTCAACATCTAATCCAGCTCTTAATACTGGAGAAAAATTATGAATACCAGGAACTTTCTTTAATCTCTCCATGATTTCTTGAACATCTTCATTATGATCTAGATGAATATACATTCTATCTCTTTTTGTTTGGACATGGAAACCTGTTAACCCTTGAAGGTTGTAACGAATATTTTTTGTTAATTTTTTTAAGAACTCATTTCTGTTACCAGATTTCAATGTAAGTTCTCCATATCTTACTATAATATGACTAAATTCCACTTTCAATTACCTCTTTAAATTTCTTATTATATTCATCGATGAATACTTCAATAAATGTTTCAACTTCTTGTTTAGTAGTCTCATTAGAAAAGCTTACGCGAATACTCCCCTCTATATTCTCTCTTGACAATCCTCTTGCAAAAAGAGCCTCATTTAGATGGAAAGTTTTTGATGAACAAGCACTCGTTGTTGAAACCATAATTCCCCTTTCATTAAGGGCATTAACTATCGCTTCTCCTTTAATTTTAGGTAAACTAATATTTATTATTGAATCAATATACTTTTCACTTAACGGAGAGTTGATCACTATATGATTATATTTTGAAAATCCTTCAATAATCATAGTCTTAAATTCTTTATGTTTTGCTTTTACAGTTTCTACTTTTTCCTGTGATAATCTCAAAGCTTTCGCAAGAGATGCCGCAGCAGCAACATTTACCGTTCCACTACGTAAACCATCTTCTTGACCTCCACCAAAAGTAATATTGTGAACTGTTCTTCTAGATTTTAAATACAGTACACCAACACCTTTTATACCATGAAATTTATGGGCTGAAATAGCATAACTATCAACTTTTGATAAATCAAGTTTATCTTTTAATAACCCTTGTACACCATCAACATGGAAGTGAACCTTAGGATAATCTTTTAAAATCTCTGAAATCTCTTCTATTGGTTGAATCGTCCCAAAAACATTATTAACCTGCATTACACTTAGTAAAATAGTCTCTTTCGTCAGTAAAGTTTTTAGATGGTTTAAATCGACTACTCCATCTTCATCAACATTTAAATAATCTAATATAAACCCTCTTCTCTCTAATTCTCTAAAAGATTCTAAGACTGAAGGGTGTTCAATTTTCGAAACAATAATTCTATTACCAAAATCTTTTTTGTGTTCTACACTTCCAAGTAAAGCAATATTATTACTTTCAGTAGCACAAGATGTGAAAAATATACTATCTTCAGCCACTTGTAAGATAGATGCTACTTGTCCTCTGGCAGCTGAAAGAAGTTTATTAGTTGTTTTCCCAAATTTATTGATACTAGCAGCGTTACCAAAATAAGAATTGTTAACTTCAACAAATGTATCAAGTACTTCTTTATACGGTTTGGTTGTAGCACAATTATCTAAATATATCATACTATCTACCTTTCTTCTTTTTTCGATATTTCTAATTTTAAAATAAATACATTTTAAACCACCTTAAAGTATATAACAAAATAGATATTTTATCAATTAAAGTGGCTATTGTAAATAAAACTTGTTATATCATTGATATTTAAAATAATTAATTTTTTTACAGTAATAATTTAGACGCTAATCAAAAATAAACAACTAATAACCATAAATTATATAGTTACTAGCTGCTCATTTTTATTAAAAAACTTACTCTGTATATTCATTACCTACTACATCTTTAAGGATTTGATCCCATTTTGGTAAGTTACGGTCAATTCTAATAGCTCTATCACTGTCAGTACCAAGAATATTGTGAGAACTTGAAGCAAGAATCACAACCTCCCCATCCACATAGAATTCATATGAAAATATAGTTTTAATACCACTATGTTTCTCAATCCATGTTTTAATAAAGATATCTTGGCTGTTGTATCTGATATTTGATCTAATTGAATACTTGACATCAATATCAGCATAATATAAATCATAGTTTATTAACGAATCAATATCAATTCCTAGACCATTTAAATAATATTTTTTAGCTAAATTCATCCAATCATAAACATATTTATTATCTAGAAATCCTGATTGATTGAAGAATTTTTTTTCTAATTTGAATTTTATAGTTTTTTCGTACACTTTACTTCTCCTTTGAAATCAATTCAGAAATACTCTCCATTAAAATCGCAGTGATTTCATCATGACTCTTACCTTCTTCTTTTAATGCTGCTGCATCAATTTCATCACCAACAACAATCTTAATACTAGAAAAAATTCTGAAATTTTTATTAGGTATAATTGCAAATGGGATAATTTTCGTTTTTGCTCTTGTCGCGATAAATGAAGCTCCGTTATGAGACTCACCTAAATCTAGTTCTTTAGAGTGCGAGCGAGTTCCTTCAGGGAAAATCCCAACGACTTCACCTTCTCTAAGCAATTTAATACTGTTATTTATCGCAGTTCTATCAAACGTTCCACGTTTAATCGGAATTGCCCCTGTAGCTTCTAAAGCCTGTTTCACAAAAATAATTTTAAACAATTCTTCTTTTGCTATGAAGCGAATTTTTTTATCGAAAAATGCAGGGAATAATAAAGGATCGTGATTACTCAAATGATTACCTGATATTACAACACCTTTAGCATTCTCAATTTTTTCTTTATTAACAATAGTAACCTTGTAAAAAGTTTTATAATATAGTGCTAATAACTTTCTAATAAAATTATACATAGTACTCTCCTACTAATTTCTATTTTTCTACACTTTTAACTAGTTCAGTCATCTTTTCAACAACCTCATCGATAGTTAAGCTAGTTGTATCTATCAGTGTAGCTGATTCCACCTTAATAAGCGGTGCAATATCTCTATTTTCATCTTGCCAATCACGTGCTTTTATATCTTCTTTTACTTTTTCAAAGTCTACATTTTCTATACCTTGTCGCTCGAAATCTAATACTCTTCTTCTAGCTCTCTCTTCAACTGATGCAGTTAAGAAAATTTTAACATCAGCATTAGGAAGTACTACAGATGCGATATCTCTACCATCCATAATAATGTTATTAGTATTTGCTAGATTTCTTTGTGTATCAATTAAGAAATCTCTCACCGCTGGAGACTTAGCGAATAGCGAAGTGAATTTCGATACTTCTGCAGTTCGAATTTTATCACTTACTTCCTCATCATTAACATAAACATATTGAACTCCATCGACATACTCAACTTTGAAGTCTGTTTTACTCAATAATTCTTTAATTTTTTCTTCTTCTAACTCATCTAATCCATTAGATAAGAAATTAAACGTCAAAGCTCTATACATTGCACCAGTATCAACATAGTTGAATCCCAATGATTTTGCCACCATTTTTGTTATTGTGCTTTTTCCTGATCCTGCTGGCCCATCTACAGCCACTGATACATATTTCATCATTTACCTCTCAGACAAATTTTTTCAATATATATTATAGCATAGACTTGTTTTAAACACTAGATTAAAGTGAAAAAAGTTAATTTATCAGCTATAACTAATCAACAAATTTACTAAAAAAATATACTGCACTATAAATATTTTTATAATTAGAATCGCTAAAATAAATATTTCTCTTATTTCAATTTCAATCCTGCTAAACCTGCTAAAGCATTGTTTTCTAATTTTTCTTGTTTCATGTATTTTTTCATATCTACACGACTTGCTTTGTCTTTTTTACTAGATTTAATTCGTTTATCTACTTCTTTTTGTTTCAGAGAATTTCCACATTGACATCGATAAGTAGCATTTTCTCCATTACCAAATAACGTCATTTTCTTATGGCAATTATCACAACGAAGATTTGTTAACCTACTAATGACTTTACGATTGTGACAAGATGGACTAGAACATTTTAGCATCTTTGTACCTTTTTTATCTACTTCTAGCATGAAACTACCGCACTCTTCACATTTCTTACCACTGATATTATCATGCTTAAATCTATCTTCACTATCTTTTATTTCTGCGATACATGATTTCGTATAGTCTTTAACATCATTTAAGAACTTATCTTTTGAAAGTTTGTTCTTAGCAATATTATCTAATTGCTTCTCCCAAACAGCAGTTAAAGATGGACTCTTAAGATTTTTAGGTACTAAGTTTAGCAGTTGCTTCGCTTTATTAGTAGTTTTAATTCGACCATTATCTAATACTAAATAATCATTTGTAAATAATTTTTCCAATATATCTGCACGTGTTGCTACAGTACCAATACCGTTAGTTTCTTTAAGAATTTTTCTTTCATTCTCATCATCTACAAACTCAAATGGATTCTCCATAGCATAAATTAGAGTACCTTCAGTATAATAACTAGGTGGAGTTGTTTGTTTTTTATTATAAACTAATGATTCCAGTTTGTGACTTCCATTTTGAAGGTTAACAGTTTTATTCTGAAGCTCTTCTCTACTTAATTCTTTATACCCTTCTTGAATTACCTTTATTCCTTTAGCAGAAAATACCTTATTCTCTATATTAAACGAATAAGTCGTTTCCTCATATTTATACTCTGGTAATAAATTCTCTAAAAATCTCTTAGCTACTAAATTATATATTTTAGTCTCCATATCTAACATAGACATATAATTAGGTCTTTGTTCAGTTGGAATAATAGCGTGGTGATCACTAACTTTTGCGTTGTTAATAATTTTCTTAGTATTATAATCTTTTACTTTAAGTAATTTTGCAGTAGTTTCTCTAAAATCTCCACCAATTGCTTGAATACGATCTTTTAAAGTGTTCTTCATATCACTAGTTAAATATCTACTGTCCGTTCTTGGATATGTTAATACCTTATGTCTCTCATACAAACTTTGAACAATATTTAACGTTTGTTTAGGTGACATACCGAATAACGCACTGGCTGTTTGCTGAATATCAGTTAAATTGTATAAAGGTTTTGCTGATGAAGTCTTAGCTTTTTTCTGAACCTCATTAAATTTAATTTCTTTATTAATATTCTTTTTAATAAATTGTTCTGCTTTTTCCAGATTAAACTCGCTATTACCACAACTGAATTTCACACCATCGATTTGAGCTTCGAAAGTATAGTAATCTTTTGGCTTAAACTGTTTAATCTTCTCTTCTCTCTCAAAAACCATCTGCAATGTTGGTGTCTGAACACGACCACAGTTAAGTGATGCGTTATACTTTAATGTTAACGCCCTTGATGCATTAATACCAACTAACCAGTCTGCATTGGCACGTGCTATACCAGAATGATATAATCCTAGGTATTCTTTCCCATCTTTTAGATTTCTAAATCCATCTTTAATCGCCTTATCTGTTACAGAAGAAATCCAAAGCCTTTTTATATTTTTATTACATTTCGCTTTATCAATAATATAACGAGCAACAAGCTCCCCTTCACGACCTGCATCAGTCGCAATAATAACTTCATTAACATCTTTCCTATTCAGCGCATTTTCTACAACTTTATACTGTTTAAAAGTTTTCTTAATTATTTCTGTTTTCATAAACTTTGGAATCATTGGTAAATTCTCTAAGCTTACATTATTAAATTCTTTGTATTTATCAGGAGTTTGAAGAGTGATTAAATGACCTAATGCCCAAGTAACTACATACTTATCCCCTTCAAGACAACCATTTTTGTTATTTTTCGCTCCAAGATTTCTCGCTATATCACGAGCAACCGAAGGCTTTTCACAAAGTACTACACTTTTCATCAATAAATTCCTCACATATATATTCTTTACTACAATAATTATTATAATAGAATTCGGCTAAAATAACTAGCAAAATTAGAAAGATGATACATACCTCATTGATTTATGAATGTAAAAACCAGTCTCAAATAATTTTCAACTAATACAAAGTTATATCAAAAATTTCCTCTAAATCAATCAGCTTCCAGCACCACTTTCATGGCTTGGTTTTCGGCGGCGTGTTTGAACACGTCGTAGGCTTTTTCCAATTCGCTGAATTTGAAACGGTGGGTCAGCATTTTGGTGTAATCGACGGAGCTGCTGGAAATTGCCTTCATCAGCATTTCGGTGGTATTGGCGTTTACCAAACCGGTTGTGATGGCGAGGTTTTTAATCCAGAGTTTTTCAAGTTTGAAATCAACGGATTGACCGTGTACGCCAACAACGGCGATATGACCGCCCGGTTTGACGATGTCTTGACACATATTCCATGTGGCGGGGATGCCGACGGCTTCGATGGCGCAGTCCACGCCGTCGTCGCCGACGATGGCAAAGACTTGTTTGAATACGTCGCCTGAAGCGGGGCTGATGGTATGGGTTGCACCCAGCTCTTTCGCCAGTTTCAAACGGTTTTCGTCCATATCGCAGACGATGATGGCGGCGGGGCTGTACAGTTGGGCGGTCAACAGGGCGGACATGCCGACAGGACCTGCGCCTGCGATGAAGACGGTGTCGCCGGGTTTGACATCGCCGTATTGCACGCCGATTTCGTGGGCGGTCGGCAAGGCGTCGCTCAACAGCAGGGCGACTTCTTCGTTGACATTGTCGGGCAGCGGAACAAGGCTGTTGTCGGCATAAGGCGTACGGACGTATTCGGCTTGCGTGCCGTCGATCATGTAGCCCAAGATCCAACCGCCGTTGCGGCAGTGTGAATAAAGTTGGATTTTACAGT
>CALHQV010000225.1 GCA_938038035.1 uncultured Gemella sp.
AAAAAGTATTTAATAATAAATATACATCTTGGGTTGATTTTAAAAAAGATATGTATAAAGAAAGAGTACAACAATTCAGTAAACTAAATAGAGTTAACTTCTTCAATCCTAATGATCCATGGGGACGACAAAGAAATGTAACTGTTACGAATATAAGTGTGCTAGAGAGAATGATTGAAGAAGCGGTTCGCGGTGATGCTGAAGATGACGTAGCAAAACTATATCCAGATACTAATAGTAGAGTTCTTAAACTTAAGAAAGCGATATTTAAGGCTTATCTAGATCAAACTAAAGATTTTAGAACATCTATATTTGGTGGAAAATAATATAATTTACAATATATACATAAATAAGGATATGATGATTAATTTCACATATCCTTATTTTACTTTGAAGAATTGAAGAAAATGAAGAGTATAACTTATCCGAGTTATTTTGAACTATGTTATAATTAAGTAATAGATATCAAAGGAGAATTTGAGATGATAAAAATTGAAGTATGTGCTAACAGTGTACAAGATTGTATAGTGGCACAAAATGAGGATGCAGATAGAATAGAATTGATTAGTGCTAGTTATCTAGGTGGATTAACACCAACATTGACAGTTTTAGATATGGCAATTGAAAGTGGAGTTGAGATACCTATAATGGCCATGGTAAGACCTAGGGGAGGTGGTTTTTGCTATTCGAAATTAGAAAAAGAACAGATGTTTAGAGAAGCTAAGGAACTGCTAGAACACGGTGCAAAAGGAATAGTATTTGGATTTTTGAATGAAAGTAGAAGAATTAACTGGGAAGATACTGAGAAAATGATAAAACTATGTAAAAGTTTTGAAGCGGAAAGTGTCTTTCATAGAGCGTTTGATTGTTCAGATGAACCAGAATATAATATTCAACGCTTGATTGAATTAGGTTGTACAAGAGTATTAACTAGTGGACTGGGTGCAAATGTTAATAAAGGTGTAGAACTTTTGAAACAGCTTCAAGAAAAGTTTGGGGATAAAATTGAGATTCTTGCTGGTGCGGGTGTAACTACAGAGAATATTGGATATATTATTAAAGAAACAGGAGTTACTCAAGTTCATGGAACATTTAAAAAATACGGAATTGATCCAACGACAACCGGAGTGGATGTAACTTATAGATATACAGACAAAGGAGACTATGAAGAAGTGAATCCTAAGGAGTTAGCATTGGCGATAGACATAGTAAAAAAATTAAATAAGGAAATGTATTAAAATGTTTAAAAATGTACATCACATAGCTATTATAGGAACAGATTATATTAAAACAAAGGAGTTTTACGTAGATAAGTTAGGATTTGGGGTTATTAGTGAACATAATCGACCAGAGAAGAATGATATTATTATAAATGTAAAACAAGGGAATCTAGTATTAGAAATTTTTATTAAAGAAGATGCTCCATTGAGACCTAAGATGCCAAGTCCAGAAAATAGTGGGCTGCGACATTTAGCTTTTAAAGTAGATGATGTAGAAGCGGTTCTGAAAAAATTTGATGAATTAGATATTCCACATGAAGAATTAAGATACGATGATTTCGATAATAGGAAAATGGCATTTTTCTTTGATCCAGATGGATTACCTTTAGAAATACACGAATAAAAATAAAGGAAAAACTTAGGAAACTAAGTTTTTTTCTTTATTTTTTTATAATT
>CALHQV010000226.1 GCA_938038035.1 uncultured Gemella sp.
ATGACAAAGCAACGCAAGCAGAAGTAAATGCAGCCCTAAAAGCATTAGAGGAAGCAAAAGCGGCATTAAATGGACAACCAACAAACAAAGACGCTCTAATAAAAGCAGCAACAACAGAAGCAGAAGAAACAAAAGGAAGTCCAGCATACTATAATGCAGATGAAGCTAAAAAAGCAGCATATGATAAAGCATTAGCTGAAGCTAAAAAAGTGTTAGAAAATGACAAAGCAACGCAAGCAGAAGTAAATGCAGCCCTAAAAGCATTAGAGGAAGCGAAAGCAGCATTAAATGGAGTAGAAACTCACAAAATTAATCCAGCGATTAATGAAGTTGAAGAGTTTGATTTATCAAAACTATTAGTTAAAGGAATTGTTGTTGTTAAAAAAGGACAAGATTTGACAGAAAATGACATTAGATCTAAGTTAAACTTACCTGATGGAGTGGATATAGTTGAGATCGAGTATCCAAATACTAATACTTCGGGTAAAAAAGTTGCGAAAGTTACATTTAGAGGAAACGATGGTAATTTATTTACTATAGAAGTACCAGTAGAAGTAGTTGAAAATACAACTAATACTGTTGAAACAAATAACAATAGATATTCAGAAGGAAGAGTTCTAGTAAATAAAAATACAGAACAAACTAATAAAGGAGGATTAAAAGCTTCTAAAAATACGCTACCAAATACTGGTACAACTGAAACTAATACTGGATTAGCAGGATTAGGATTAGCAGTATTAGGTGGATTACTTGCAGTAGCAAGACGTCGAAAAGAAAAATAAAATATCAATATTAGAAATTCTAGGTATCAATAACCTAGAGTTTCTTTTTTTATGTAGCTTTGTAAGTGAGGATTATTTTTAAGAACGTTATGTATAAGTGAATAATATAAGTTTGAGAGTCTTTTAAGAAATATTAGATCGGATAAAAATAAAAAAATATCGACAAGAAGATTGTTTCAGCCGATATTTTTTATATATTAATAAGTCTTAGTATCTTATCGTAATAAGTATAATCATTTTCTAAAATATCTTTTTCATCTTTCACAAGTTCGGGTTCATCGGTAATAATAGCATCTGCGGGACTCTGTAAATATTTAGTGATCAATGCTGGATCGTTTATTGTCCATACAAAAACTTGTTTATTTTCTTTTTTAGCTTGTTCTACAAGACGATCTCTATATGAGAAATCTTCTATTACGAAAAAGTCAACGTTACTATGATGAAAATTTCCGAATTGAAGTGGAATAACATAACCAGTTTCTAGGTTTGGTGCTTTTGTTTCTAGCTCTTCAATAACTTTAGAGTTTAGTGACATAAATTTATAATTTTCAAGTTTTAATCTTTTTATCTCTTCAATAAATATGTCTACGTAATTATTTGGCTCAGCACCATGAGGTTTAAGTTCGATTACAAGATTCATGTTTAATTCTTTCGCTTTATTTACAAATTCTTCTAATGATGGGATTTTACTAGTATAATCACCCTGTTTAATTGTTAAACCTACTACTTCATCAAAATTCATATCTTGAACTCGTTTATTTAATCCGACAAGTCTTTTTAAATTATAATCATGCATTACTACAAATTTATTGTCTTTTGTTAGAATAATATCAAATTCAACATAATCAGCACCAACTTCAGCTGCCCCTTTAAGTGCTTCTATTGAATTCTCTACACCTTTAGTTACATATCCACGGTGAGCAATAGTCTTAATATTTTTGTTAACCCCATTACCGTACATATTAAAACCATTCACAAGAACTGCAACCACAATAATTATTGTAGTTAATGTTACTACCAATCTTGATTTTTTCTTATTTTCATTAAGATTATTAACAAGTTTTTCGGATATTTCGTTATGATCTATTAGAACTGTTATTAATGACGTTATAACCGTTACTTTAGAAATTACACCTAAAAAGAAGATAATTCCACTTATTGAAGAGAAAAATAGTGTTTGTATAATTGGATTATTACCGTCATTATCGAAATAGATACAAATGTATGTAATTATACCGGTTAAAAGTGCAGCAATTAATAAGTATATTATTTCAAATAATAGAATTGTAAAGACAAGTTTTCGTTTACCAGTTTTTGTAAGTTCCCAACTTCTTTTGATACTATCTAGTATGTTTTCATCTCCGACAGCAGTTAGTGGAAGGGTGAAAATTAGTCTAAGATTTAGATAAGCAAAAGCAATCATAATTAATATCCATATAATAAGCCCACTGTTAGTCTTCATAATTTCACTACTTATAAATTTTGGTATAAATAAATTCTTTGCAAGAACAGATTTTACCCCAAGATTTATCGTAGGTATGGTTATTAAAAAGTAGAATATAAAAAATAAGGTTTGAAACCCAGCAAGATTCTTTGTCTTATTCCACGCATTGTCTAATATGCTTCGAAAAGAGTATTGTTTTTCTGTTAATTGACCGTAAATGGTAAAGGTCAATATAGAAAACTCAATAAACATAAAAAATGCTACAATAAGAAGATAAAAGAAAAGGAGAGAAGGATGGAACCAAAAGAAAAAGAATTTAGCATGAGTTGGTTTTT
>CALHQV010000227.1 GCA_938038035.1 uncultured Gemella sp.
TTAAAAAGCGGCAGATGAGTTTGGCAATGGTACTCTTACCTGAACCTGATTCACCGACGAGTCCTAGAATTTCCCCTTCATTAAGCGAAAGATTGACGCTGTCCACAATTTTCATGCGACCGTTTGGTGTTTGAATTTCAATATTAAGATTGCGAATATCTAACAGCGCCATGGGTTACTCGTAATATTTATTGATTGCTTTACACAATCCGTTAGTAAAAATAATGCTTAATAAAATAGTAAAAATAATTACTTTAAAATATCTAAAATTATATATAATATATGGAGGTTTTCTTATGAAAGCGAAAAATAGAAAAGTTGTTTTAATAGGAGCAGGAATGGTAGGGATGAGCTTTGCTTATCAATTATATTCAAGCGGACTTTGTGAAGAATTAGGATTAATCGACTTCTTCGCTGAAAAAGCTGAAGGTGAAGCAATGGACCTTAACCACGGTGGAGCTTTAGTACCACCTATTAAAGTAACTTCAGGTGGATACGAACAATGTGCTGATGCAGACGTAATCGTAATCGCTGGAGGTCTTCCACAAAAACCAGGTGAAACTCGTCTTGACCTAGTTGACAAAAACATGAAAGTTGTTAAAGATATGTCTGAGCAAATTGTAGCTTCAGGATTCGATGGAGTTATCGTTATCGCATCTAACCCAGTAGACGTATTAACTAACGCTTTACAAAAATTCACTGGATTCCCAAGAAACAAAATCGTTGGATCAGGAACTACTCTTGACTCTTCAAGATTCCGTTACATCTTAGGAGAAAGATTAAACTTAGCACCAAGCAGTGTTCGTGGATATATCATTGGGGAACACGGAGACACTCAACTTGCTGCATGGAGTAACGTAAATGTTTACGGAAAACAATTCGACAGATTCTTAGAAACTTCTAAATTTACTAAAGAAGACTTCGCTGATGTAGAAGAAAAAGTTATGCGTGCTGCTTACGAAGTAATTAACCGTAAACGTGCTACTTATTACGCAATCGGACTTGCATTATTCACAATCGTTAAAGCTATCTTACGTGACGAAAACGTTGAGCTTGCAGTAAGTGGATACTGTGATGGACACTACGGAATCGACGGATTATACATCGGAACTCCAGCTATCGTTGGACGCGAAGGTGTTCGTGAAGTAGTAGAATTAGAATTAAACGAAGATGAAAAAGCTAAAATGCTACACTCTGCTAAAGTATTAAAAGAAACTTTAGAAAACGCGTATGCTGCTTTAGAAGCTTAATTCAAATAAAAAATTATAGAAGAATTAAATTCAAATCTTTAATTTAAAGGAGAATTTAATTCTTCTTTTTTTTGTAGAACTTAAGCAAAGGGAATACGATATTTATAGATAAGTAAACGTTTTTTGAAAATAAAAAAATATGAATAATTTTGTTTTCAAGTACTAGACTTACATTAAAAAATTTGTTACAATATAAAAGGATGAAAAGGTTTTAAAAGTTATCAAAATAAATAAACAATAAAAAAGTAGAGGAGATAGACTATGACAATAACGATATATGACGTAGCGAAAGAAGCAAAAGTATCGATGGCGACTGTATCAAGGGTTGTTAATAATAATCCAAACGTAAAAGAAGATACAAGACTACGTGTCCAAGAGGTTATTAAGAAATTAAGATATACACCTAACGCTGTTGCCAGAGGACTTGCTAGTAAAAAAACAACAACAATCGGTATAGTATTACCAGATATAGCAGACTTATCTTCTGCAGAAATAGTAAGTGGTATTGAATCTGTAGCTAATATGTACAAATACAATATTATCTTAGCAAATTCATGTGATGATCAAGAAATTGAAAAAAATATATTTGCATCATTTGTAAGTAAACAAGTAGATGGGATTATATACTTAGGACACTCTCTATCAGATAGTTCTAAAAATTACTTACAAGATATTCAAATTCCAGTAGTATTAGCAGGGAACTTGGGAACTGATTCAGAATTCTACTCAGTAAATATCGATTATGAAAAGGCAGCATACGATATAACAAAAGAATTTTTATCAAAAGGTGTTAAAAATATTTCATTAGTAATAGATAAATACGAAAGTCAAAAAACACAAAGATTAATTAAAGGATATAAAGATGCACTAGCTTCTGAAAAAGTTGAGTTTAAACCACAAAATATAATAGATGGATATAGAACTTATAAAGAAAGCAACAAATTATACAAAGCTGTAAGTAATATAGAAGCAGAAGTAGTAATTACAATGTTTGATGAAGTTGCATTAGCAACTATGCAACAAGCACTAGATCTTGGAATGAGTATCCCAGGAGATTTACAAATTCTTTCATTAGAAAATACAAAACTAATAAATATGACAAGACCAAAAATTTCATCTGTATTCCAACCAATTTTCGATATAGGTGCAGTTTCTATGCGTGTCTTAACTAAGATTATCGATATAGAAAAAGCAAAACGTAAAGGTGAAGAAATTGATGAAGAAGAGTTAGCAGAACTAAAAGCTCAAGAAAAAGAAATGAATTTACCTTACAGAATAGTTCACAGACAAACAACAAAATAAAAATAAAAAAAACTGTATTTTATAGAAGAAAAAGTTTGGAAATACCTAAAATGAAATTTTCTAAACTTTTTTTTCATTTTCTATTGACATAAAGTATAAGTGATGATAGAATAGTAAAAGTCTTCTGGTAGAGAAGACGAACAATCGAACATTAATCAAAAACAAATGTTAAGTTTTTTCAAAAAAACACTTGACAAAAGAAATTGATAATGTTAAAATAATAAAGTCTTAAAAATGAAGTGAAAACTTCAAAAAAACTTTTGAAAAAAATAAAAAAAGTTCTTGACAAAGACTTCAGAAAATGATAAAATAATTTAAGTGTTAAAGAAACACTTAAGATTAAAATTTAATAACGCGGGTGTAGTTTAGTGGTAAAACCTCAGTCTTCCAAACTGATGTTGTGAGTTCGATTCTCATCACCCGCTCCATTATTTTGAACATTGAAAACTAAACGAATTAAGTCAACGTTAATTCCAAAAAAGGACAGTTTTAAAAAGAAACTATAAAACTTTTTAATGAGCTAATCAAGCTAACAAATTTATTTGGAGAGTTTGATCCTGGCTCAGGACGAACGCTGGCGGCGTGCCTAATACATGCAAG
>CALHQV010000228.1 GCA_938038035.1 uncultured Gemella sp.
AGCTTTTTAGATATCTAATAAACTTTGCGGGGGTGACTCGACAAAATCGATTTCTTTGAAATCGCGATTTTTGAGTCACTCCCAAATTATATAAAATCCTTGACAATAACAGTCGTTTAGTATAATATAGACTAAGTAAACCGTAATATAAAATATTAGTAAAGAGACTTTTATTTCATGTTTTATTTAGAAGAGAGTTTAATCCATAGGCTGAAAGATTAAATACTAATGATTGAAATAAGCAACACTCTTTATAAAACCGAATATAAATTGAAAGGTATCAGGAAACTGATATGAATTCGGGTGGCACCACGAAACTAGTAATCGTCCCATGTAGTTAAATAACTATATGGGGCGTTTTTTTATTTCAAATTATAAGAGGTTTGCTAATATTAGAAGTTAAAATTGATAAAAATATGGAGGCACTTATGACAACAATTACGAAAGAACAAGTAGCTCACATCGCTCATCTTTCTAGATTAGAAATCCAAGAAAGTGAAGTAGATGGGTACATCGAAAAATTAGAAAAAGTTGTAGATTTATTCGACACAATCAACAGCGCACCAACAGAAAATGTAAAACCAACTTATCACGTTCTAGACTTAGTTAATGTATTTAGAGAAGACGTAGCTCATGACGGAATGGATAGAGAAGAAGTTCTTAAAAACTCTAAAGAAACTGAAGCAGGACAATTCAAAGTACCTACTATTATTGAATAAAATAAGGAGATAATTTAATGAGTTTATTACATGAATCAATTGAAAGTTTAGAACTTAAACTTAAAAATAAAGAAATTAAACCAAGTGATTTAGTAAAAGAATCACTAGATAGAATTAAAGCTACTGATGAAAAAGTAGGTTCATTCATTACAGTAACTGAAGAAGTAGCATTAAAACAAGCTGAAGCTTTAGACCGTGCTCAAGAAGAAGGACGCGTTGAAGGTAAATTATTCGGTATCCCAATGGGAATCAAAGATAACATTGTTACAAAAGATATCCAAACAACTTGTGCATCAAAAATCTTAGAAGGATTCAATCCAATTTACGATGCAACAGTAATGAACAAACTTAACAAAGAAAACCCAATTCTATTAGGGAAATTAAACATGGATGAGTTCGCAATGGGTGGTTCTACAGAAACATCTTACTACAAACTAACTCGTAACCCACACGACTTAGATGCAGTACCAGGAGGATCAAGTGGTGGTTCAGCTACAGCGGTAGCAGCAGGACAAGTTAGCTTCACTTTAGGAAGTGACACTGGTGGTTCTGTACGTCAACCAGCTTCATACTGTGGTGTAGTTGGATTAAAACCAACTTACGGACGTGTATCACGTTTTGGACTAGTAGCGTTCGCTTCATCATTAGATCAAATCGGACCAATGACTCGTACAGTAAAAGATAACGCTCGTGTATTAGAAATCATCTCAGGATTAGATGCTAATGATATGACTAGTGCACCTGTAGAAGTACCAGAATTCAGCAAAATCATCACTGGAGACATCAAAGGTAAGAAAATCGCTCTTCCTAAAGAATACTTCGGTGCTGGAATCGACGAAGAAGTTAAACAAGCAGTACTTGAAGGTGTTAAATACTTAGAAAGCCAAGGAGCTATTGTAGAAGAAGTAAGTCTTCCAAACACAGACTACGCTATCTCAACTTACTACATCATCGCTTCTGCTGAAGCAAGTTCAAACCTTTCTCGTTTCGATGGTATTCGTTATGGATACAGAAGTCCAAACGCAACAAACCTTGAAGAAATCTACAAAAAAACACGTGGAGAAGGATTTGGTGCTGAGGTTAAACGCCGTATCATGTTAGGAACATACGTATTATCTTCAGGATACTACGATGCATACTACAAAAAAGCACAACAAGTTCGTACATTAATTAAACAAGACTTTGATAAAGTATTCGAAGAATATGATGTAATCATTGGGCCAACTGCGCCAACAGTAGCATTCAACATTGGAGAAGAAGTTGGAGATCCAATTAAAATCTACGCTAACGATATTTTAACAATCCCAGTGAACATGGCTGGATTACCAGGTATCAGTATTCCATGTGGATTCAAAGGTAACCGTCCAATCGGTATGCAAATTATTGCTAAACCATTCGCAGAATCTACACTATACGATGTAGCGTACAACTTCGAACAACACTACAACTTACACGATAAAAAAATAGAATTATAATAGGAGAAACAAGATGCATTTTGAAACAGTAATTGGACTAGAAGTCCATGTAGAATTAAAAACAGATTCAAAAATATTCTCACCATCTCCAGCTCACTTTGGTGCAGAACCAAACACTAACACAAACGTTATTGACTTAGGATACCCAGGGGTACTTCCAGTAGTAAACAAAAGAGCGGTAGAATGGGGAATGAAAGCAGCAATGGCGCTTAACATGACAGTAGCTCGCGAGTCAAAATTCGATAGAAAAAACTACTTCTATCCAGATAACCCGAAAGCATACCAAATCTCACAATTTGACCAACCAATCGGGGAAAACGGATGGATTGATATCGAAGTAAACGGAGAAACTAAACGTATCGGTATTACACGTGCTCACCTTGAAGAAGATGCTGGTAAATTAACTCACAAAAATGGTTATTCACTAGTAGACCTTAACCGTCAAGGTACACCACTTATCGAGATCGTATCTGAGCCAGATATCAGAACTCCAGAAGAAGCATATGCTTACTTAGAAAAGTTACGTTCAATCATTCAATACATCGAAGTATCTGACGTTAAGATGGAAGAAGGATCAATGCGTTGTGACGCGAACATTTCTATTCGTCCTTACGGTCAAGATGAATTCGGTACAAAAACTGAGCTTAAAAACTTAAACTCATTCACTTTCGTTAAAAAAGGATTAGAGTACGAAGAAAAACGTCAAGAACAAGTTATCCTTTCAGGTGGAGTAATCAACCAAGAAACACGTCGTTTCGATGAAACAACAGGAACAACAAAACTTATGCGTGTTAAAGAAGGTTCAGACGATTACCGTTACTTCCCAGAGCCAGATATCGTACCTATGATCATCTCTGATGAATGGATGGAAGAAGTAAGAAAAACTATTCCAGAACTTCCAGATGCTCGTCAAAGAAGATACCAAGAAGAACTTGGTTTACCAGCATACGATGCTCACGTTCTTACATTAACTAAAGAAATGTCAGATATGTTCGAACAAACTGTAGCTTTAGGAGCAGATCCAAAACTAGCTTCTAACTATTTAATGGTAGATGTAAATGCATACTTAAACAAAGTTCAACAAGAACTTAAAGATACAGCTTTAACTGCAGAAGGTTTAGCAGGAATGATTAAATTAATCACTGACGGAACAATCTCAAGTAAAATTGCTAAAAAAGTCTTCGCAGAACTTATCGAACATGGTGGAGATGCTGCACAAATCGTTAAAGAAAAAGGTCTTGTACAAGTATCAGATAGTGGACAATTATTAGCTTGGGTTAACGAAGCATTAGATAACAATCCAAAATCTATCGAAGACTACAAAAATGGTCGTGACCGTGCGATTGGTTTCTTAGTAGGTCAAATCATGAAAGCCTCAAAAGGACAAGCCAACCCACAAATGATCAACAAAATGTTATTAGAAGAAATCGCGAAACGATAATAACGAAAATAAAAAATGAACTCGAAGCAAGGAAAAAACTTGTTTCGAGTTCTTGTTGTATTTGGTAATTAAATTAAATTCAAATAGAGCGGAATTAGTAGGAAAAATTAGATTTTAATAGATAAAAGAGTGGACATAGGAAATGAAACTGGATTTTCAAGGTTGAAAAAAATGGATATTGGGGAGTGAAACTGGACATTTATATATATAAGAGGACATTGGGGAAAGAGTGGACTTTCGTATGAAAAGTAGTGGTTATTGCGAAGTAAATCTTAAGAGATAAAATAAAGATGTACCAAAAAATAGATTATTTAATCAAGATTTTGAGTACATCTTTTTTATATTTAATATTAATTATTTACACTTCACAAACTCAACAATTTCTGAAATAGCCTTTGTTGCTTCTGGTATTGGGAAGGCAGGATATACGTGGTTTAAATTTTTACCGATTTCGAATTCAGTCTTAACATTTGCTTCACGAAGTTTTTCAGCTAATAATGCTATGTCAGGATATAATAATTCACGCGTACCAGAGAATAGAAGCACCTCTGGTAAACCTCTCATCTCACCATATAATGGAGAAACCTTCCAATCTGATAAGTCTGCATCACCAGCCCAAGATTTAGCATCAGCTAGTAAAGTGTCTACGTGTAGTAGAGGATCTTTTTTAATATATTTTTTAATATCAGGATTTGACATTGTTAAATCAACCCATGGACTTAGTAAAATCAGACCTTTAGGAAGAATAATATTATTTTTAACAAAATCTTGAACTAATCCTAGAGCTAAGCCACCACCAGCACTATCTCCCATAACATAGATATCTTTATCTGGATTCTCAGCAACGTAATCTGTATATAATTTTGTTAGAAGTTCATAGCTATCTTTATAAGTATAGAATGGAGCTAGACCGTAATCAGGAATAATAACTTCAGCATCAGCCTCTTGAGCTATCTTATCAGCCATCTCCCATTGAATATCTACGAATTCATGAACGTAAGAACCACCGTGAATATAGAAAATAGTAGAATTAGAATTATTAAAACTATTTAAATGCCATACCTGTCTATCAGAAACAATTCTAGTATAGAATTTTGATTTTGTATCGAATTCATATACATTTACAGTTTCTTCGGTTTTATCTTCTTTTTGTTTTTCTAGTCTTTTAGTTTCATCTATATTTCTTAGTTTCTTATATTTATTACCAAGATATAACTCGATTAAACCAGCTTTAGCACTACGTTTATAACGTAATTTTTGATAACCTGCATAGCTACCGATTAGGGCAGGTAATGTTGCGGCAATTGAAGCTACTGAAACAACTTTTTTATTAAATTTTCCCATTTTGATCTCCTCTTATTTACATAAATGTAAGTGTTTTATTGTTTTACAATTATAGTTTATCAGAAAATAAAGTGATTGTAAAAATAAAAATCTGAAGAAAAGGAATAAGGAAAAAAGAAAGTTGGAAGTCTACTTCCAATTATAGGTAAAAAATATAAAAGTAGGAAGTACACTTCCAATTAAAGGTGAAAAAGGTAAAAATTGGAAGTACACTTCCAATTTAAGGTAAAAAAGGCTAAAGTTGGAAGTCTGCTTCCAATTAATGCAGAAATATGGTATGATAATGGTAATATGATAATCAATTTAACGAAAGGAGAAAAAAATGTATATAAGAGATAATTATTTAAGTAAACTAATTTCGTTCAAAGATACAGATTTTATAAAAGTTATCACTGGAGTTAGGCGTTCAGGGAAATCGGTCTTATTAAAACAATATAGTAATTATTTATATGAACAAGGAATAAATAAAGAAAATGTAATTTATATAAATCTAGAAGCATTTGAGTATCAACATATAAAAAGTTCTGAAGAATTCTCAGAGATTCTAAAAGAGTTGTTACCAAATAACGGAAAAAAAGTATATTTATTAATAGACGAAGTTCAATTTGTTGATGGTTGGCAAAAAGTGATTAATGGTTTAAGAGTTAGTTTTGATATAGATATAGTAATAACTGGATCAAATGCAAAACTGTTATCGGGTGAATTGGCTACCTTACTTAGTGGAAGATATGTAGAAATAGAAATATATCCATTTTCATTTAGAGAGTATTTAGAAATAAATAACATTGACATTAATTCTAGAATTGTAGATTCTGCGTATAAAGATTATGAAAAATATGGAGGATTCCCAGGAGTTGTATTGTCACCTGAAGCCATAAAGACAACTATTTTATCAGGAATTTATGATTCGATATTATTAAACGATATAGCAATAAGAGGATCTGTGAAAGATACGTTAGTTTTAAAGAGAGTGGTTGCATTTTTAGCTGATAATGTAGGTCAATTAGTAAATCCTACAAAAATATCAAATATGTTAAAACAAGAAAAATTATCAATATCTAATCATACAGTAAATAGATATCTAGAATTATTACAAGATGCCTATCTATTTTATGAAGCTAAGCCGTATGATATTAGAGGTAAAGGGTATTTAAAACAAAACTCTAAATATTTCATAGCTGATAATGGACTTAGAAACCATGCTGTTAGTCATAAAGATGGTAATTTAGGAAATCGATTAGAAAATATCGTATATTTAGAACTTCTGAGACGAGGATATAAAGTTGATATAGTTAGATTAGATGATAAAGAAATAGACTTTATCGCTAAAAGAGATGGGGTAATTGAATACTATCAAGTAGCATATCAAATCCCAAATAATTCACATGAAACTGATAATTTATTAATGATAAAAGATAATTATAAAAAAATAGTAATTACAGGTCGATATGAAGAAATAGACCATATTGATGGTATAGAAATTAAATATATTGTCGATTGGTTAATTGAGGAAGAATAATATCTAAAATTTTTGAATTAAAGTGTAAATAAAAAATAAAAACTCAAAATTCAGTTGTGGAATTTTGAGTTTTTATTTTGGATATCCTTTTTAAAAATTTACTAGTCACTTATTACTATCTAATTAAATAGTAGTTTGTGATATATGCATTCACGATATCACGTAGTTGTTCATCTGATAGTCGTCTTAATGCAGGGAAGGCGATTGTAGATAATTCCACTAGGTTATCAATATTTTTTTCTGTGAATTCTTCTTGATCAATCTCTTCTGTATTATTAGAAAATAGAATGAATAATTTACTAGCTTCATCGTCTGTAAGACCTCTATTTTCACATGCTAGGTAAAATGAAGGTTCTTCGTTGAATCTATCTTTTATGTATTCATTAATCTCATATACAGCTGATTTGATAGTGAAGTGACTAGAGATAAAATCAGGACTTTCAACGAATTTTGTTTGTTTTACTTCAAAAGGTATTCCACCTTCATTAATAGCTTTTGTAAGGAACATGCTAATAGCAGTTTCTAAATTTAATCCAAGACTCACGAACAAATCCTCAGCCTCATTTTTTAATTCATCATCAATAGTTAAAACAATTTTCGATTCACTCATTTTTAAAACTCTCCTTAGTTAATACATTAATTTTAACGTAGAATAGTTAATTTTTCAAGAGAACGTTATACGAGAAAGTTAAATTTAAGGATATTTACAAGAACGATATAAAAGTTATAAAGACTTATAAGAATTACTATTAAATATGTTATAATAGAGTGTAAGAAAATTAGGATTGAGAGGATCTTTATGAAATTAGAATTATTAAAAAAAGCGATAGAAGAAAACTACAACGCATTAACAGAAGTTAATAAGGCAGCATTTAGTTTAGAACCAGTATCCGATGAAAGATTAGTAGAAATCGCAAAAGATGTAAATGAAAAGTTAGGATATGAACTATACGATAAACTTGATAAAGAAAGCTTAGTAGCAGACTTCTCAACGACATCAAGAGAAATGTATAAATATACTCTAGAAAAGTCGAAATTCCTGAATGAAAGACTAGAAAAAGCGTTAGTCGAACATTGTGACGATATATTAGTAGATGTAGTAAAAGCACATGAAAACTTCGATTCAATGGAAATATATGAACTATACACACTAGCATTCGAAGTAAATGAAAAACTAGGATATAGATTATTCAGAGATATCTATTCATACAGCTTAAGACGTGACTTCGAGAGAGTAGCAAAAGCAGTAGAAACATACAAAAAAGAAGGTAAAATAACGAAGTTTATTAAGTAGGAAGTTTGGTAGGAATACTGAGAAACAGTATCTAAACATTATGAAAATATTTTTTAATCATAAAAATATACTTCATATTAAAATAAAAAATCAATGGGGAATAAGTTATGCTTAAATTGAAAAAGATTAATAGAAACAATGTATGGAAGATTCTGAAATTAGAGGTTTGATGTGTACCCAAAATTCTGGACACATATATATTTAGT
>CALHQV010000229.1 GCA_938038035.1 uncultured Gemella sp.
ATAAAGCGAATTTAGATATCAATAAACCACTGCGTCTATGAGTTCTCATATGAACCTTGTTAGATTTTAGAACTTTTGGGGCAGTTCCCTATACTTTAAACAATTTTAAAATAAAGGATTTTAAATAATGAGATTGAAAAAAATTGGTATTTTGATTTTACTTCTTGTATTTTTAGTTCCAAACTTCTCGAAAGCTGATGATAACTTTCTAGATAACAACGCAGTAACAAATCTAAGCGATGTTAACGCTCATCTTGTAGTTTCGGAATTAAACACGGGAAAAATCATTTCTAAACGTGGAGAAAATGAAAAAGTATCAGTAGGTAAATTACCAAACTACCTTGCACTTTATCTACTTACTGACAATTTAAAAAATAAAAAAATAACTCTAGAAGATAAAATTAGTGTTACTAGTGGAGATGACATTCTTTCTAAATACAAAATAGAATCGTCAATTACAGTTAAAGATGCAATCTTCCTATTAGAAAATGAAAATTCTAATGGTCTTAATCAAGCTGTCTTCACTCACTTTAACGTAACTCTTGATAAAGCTAAAGAAACATTAGCTGCTATGTCACTACATGACACAAAATTAGAATCACTAGATAACAATGAGAATAATACTAGTACTGCGAAGAATATCTCTTACCTTACTAGCTTAATTCTAAAAAATTATCCTGAGATTACAGAAATTACAAAAAATCCAGAACATACTTTGGCATCTGGAGAAAAAATTAACAATAGTATTGAGTTTAAAGAATCAGATAAGTTTAGAGTTTTAGGTTTAGATTACTCTGACAAAAATAGTGTAACTTACGCGTACAGTGGTAATACTAAATTAATTATCACCGTATTAAACCAAAGTGATGATAAAGCTACTTATTTTGATAAACTTCAAAAAACTTACGATTATCTATTCTCAAATTATAGCTATAAACTAGCTCTTAAAGCTGGAACATATACTATAAACAATGAACGTATTACTTTCAATGAAGATATTTACGACTTATTCTATGAAAAACATTCAATTAAAGATGTAACATACCTTCTAATGAATAAAAAAATACTTTTATTCCAAAAATATGAAACAATTTCTGCAAATGAAGGAACAGTATTCTCTGACTTCACTTCTAACGATAATACAGGAAACCTAGCAAAAATCAAATCAAACTTCATCAATGATGATAACTTTGATAAGAAAGATAATTACGAAAAAACTACTATTGTAATAGATCGTACGAAATACTTCGCTACGGGTATACTTGCAATATACACACTTGTTTTTGCAGCACTATACATTATGAGACAAGTTGTTAGAAAGGATTAAATATGGAGCAAAACAATTTAGTTTTCGAAGTTGATGGTACAATTTATGAGCTTATTTACAACTTCAAAGATGCCTTTCAAAAAGAAACATTTGAAGAAAAACTTGTAGATGTGTTAAAAAATAAACCATATATCGTAGGAGATATTTCTCATGAGAAACTACGACTTACTGGATTTATTTTAACAAAGGATAACAACAATCCTAAGAACATAAACAACCTTGAAGATTACATACTAGAATATTGTAATTTCGGGGCACCATTCTTCGTCGTTAAAAAACGAAATTCATAAAAGAAATACCTAAGATGAGATCATCCTCACCTTAGGTATTTTTCTATATAAACTTAGCACAAACTGCCTCAGGTACAACTACCTCAGAAGCAACAACAATTAACTCTCCTGTTTCCTTATTAACAGTGTACACAGTAATTGTTCCACTATTTTCATTTGTCGCAATTGCTAAAGTATTATCTTTTGAAAGATCAAAATCTCTAGGCCCCTCTCCTTCAGTACTGATAGTTTGAAGCTGGTTTAGACCTGATTCTGTATTTTCAAAAACAACTACAGCATCTTGTCCTCTATTAGAAACATAGATAAATCTATTATCATTTGAAATTTTTATCGCACTACCTTTATTTTCTAATGAAAAACCTTCAGGTAGTGTAGGATAATATTTTGGATTTGTTAAGTTCCCCTCTCCATCATAATCAAACGCAATTACTTCACTAGTAAGTTCTGTCATAACAAAAGCTTGTTTTTCATCACTACTAAATACTATATGACGAACTCCACTTCCATCTTTAACTTTAAAAGTAGCTACTTTTTCTAAAACTCCCTCGTTAAGCTTATATGATGTAATTTCATCAGTCCCTAAATCACAAGAGAAAACATATTTTTCACTTGGGGTAAACCCTGAGAAATGCACATGAGGTTTCTCTTGTCTTACGTGTACTCCACTTCCTTCGTGGTAATCTGTTGATAAAAGTTTTACAAGTTCACCATTTTCAACAGAATAGCTATCGATTGTACCTAAATGATAGTTCGCTGATAATAAAGTACTTTTATCAGAGTTTAACTCTACATAACAAGGAGGATTACCTTCTTGGGCAACTGATGTTAATTCTTTTAAATCACCATTTTCTTCAACTTCGAAGCTTGTAACAGCACCTTTTCCATCTACTCTTGATACACTATATAAATATTTATTATCATTAGACAATGCTAAATACGTTGGATTGTCAACTTTTGCTACATTTCTAACTTCTAGTACTTTCCCCTCTTCAGATAGCTCAACTAGGTATATTCCTTCACTAGTTGCTTTCGTATATGTTCCAATATATGCTCTTACCATTATTTTTCCTCCTACTTTCTATAAACTTATTATAACATTTTACAAAAAAATTTTATAAAATTTTCTCTCGCCTATAATTCGTATAAATCAAAATTATCATTTTTTTTGAAAAGTTAAAATCTTATTTCACGAATTATCTATCCCTTTCATAAACTTAAAGTTCGTTTTAAACTGTTTTTTCGTTAAAAAATCAATATTCTACAAAAAAAATCCACAAAAATTCTAACATTTAAGATTTTACATATCTTCGACTTCTTGATATAATAGTTTATATTAATAAAAGTATATTTTAGGAGGAAAACCGTGAAACACGAATTTATATTAGTTCTTGACTTCGGTAGTCAATATAACCAACTTATCACTCGTCGTGTACGTGAACTTGGTGTTTATTCTGAGCTACATGACAATGAAATTTCTATTGAAGAAATTAAAAAAATGAACCCTAAAGGAATTATCCTTTCAGGTGGACCTAACTCAGTATACGAAGAAAACTCTCTTACAATTGACGACGAGATTTTCAACCTAGGTATTCCTGTATTAGGAATTTGTTACGGAATGCAACTTATGCAACACAAACTAGGAGGAAAAGTAGAATCTGCTACAAGTAGAGAATACGGAGCTCACAATGTTGACGTAACTCCAGGAGCTAAATTATTCGAAGGTACTCCTGCAACTCAACAAGTATTAATGAGTCACTCTGATAAAGTTGTTGAACTTGCTGAAGGATTCAAAGTAGTAGCGACAAGTGATAACTGCCCAATCGCTGCCGCTGAGAACGTAGAAAAAGACTTCTACTGCTTCCAATTCCACCCAGAAGTACGTCACTCAGAATACGGTTATGACTTAATTAAAAACTTCATCCGTAATGTATGTAAATGTACTGAAAACTGGACTATCCAAAACTTCATCGATGAAAAAATTGAAGAAATCCGTGCAGAAGTTGGAGATCAAAAAGTTCTTTGTGCATTATCTGGTGGTGTAGACTCATCAGTTGTTGCAGCCCTACTAGATAAAGCAATCGGAGATCAACTAATCTGTATGTTTATCGATCATGGTTTACTTCGTAAAGGTGAAGCTGAAGCTGTAATGAACACATTCAGTAAAGAAATCGAAGGTGGATTCAACATGAATCTAATCAAAGTTGATGCTAAAGATAGATTCCTTGGAAAACTTAAAGGTGTAAGTGATCCAGAACAAAAACGTAAAATTATCGGTAATGAATTCGTTTATGTATTCGACGAAGAATGTGCTAAACTTCACGACGTACCATTCTTAGCTCAAGGTACTCTTTACACTGACGTTATCGAATCTGGAACTAAGAATGCTCAAACAATCAAATCTCACCATAACGTAGGTGGATTACCAGAAGACATGCGTTTTTCTCTAATCGAGCCACTTAACACTCTATTCAAAGATGAGGTTCGTGCATTAGGTGAAGCTCTTGGTCTTCCACACGAAATCGTTTGGCGTCAACCATTCCCAGGACCAGGACTTGGTATCCGTGTTCTTGGAGAAGTAACAGAAGAAAAACTTCAAATCGTTCGTGACAGTGACTTCATCTTACGTGATGTTATCGCTAAACGTGGATTAGAAGGAGAAATCTGGCAATACTTCACATGTCTTCCAGATATTCGCTCAGTAGGAGTTATGGGAGATGTCCGTACATATGATTACACAGTAGCAGTTCGTGCCGTAACAAGTATCGACGGTATGACAGCAAGCTGGGCTCACATTCCATTTGAAGTACTTGAAGAAATCTCAGCTCGTATCGTAAACGAAGTTGCTCACGTTAACCGCGTAGTCTACGATATTACAAGTAAGCCTCCGGCAACGATAGAATGGGAATAATATACTAAGGTAACTTAAACCGAGAAACCTTATTTTAACAGCATTTATAAGGTTATATGTAGACTAAAAACAATAAAAAACACTTTGGATTGTCTCCAAAGTGTCTCCAAAAAGATCTTATCAAAAACTATTGATAAGGTCTTTTTATTAAAATCTTTGATTTCTTACCTTATCTACACTAAAATATAAATA
>CALHQV010000230.1 GCA_938038035.1 uncultured Gemella sp.
TATAAAATAATTATTTAGATAAATAAAAAATAAAAAGGAGGAGTTATTGATGCTTAGAGCACTTATTGTAGAAGATGACAAATTATTAGCTGCATCATTAAAAGCTGCAATTTCAGAGAAATTTGATGCGGATGTTTGTTATAATGGATTAGATGGACAAAAACTTGTTGATAAAAATAAGTATGATTTTGTAATAGCTGATAGTATTCTACCGGGTATGGGCGGAGTAGACCTACTTGATTATATTCGAGAAGTCAACGAACATAAAATGCCGGTAATTATTCTGACTATAGCAGAATCAACTGAAGAAAAGGCTAGAGTTATGAAGCATAGAGTGACGGAATATCTACCACGTGTAGCGGATGCTTCTCTTTTACTGACAACAATGTCGAACTTACTTCAACGTGAAAGTAACCTAAAAGGTGAACATGAAATTACATACAAGGATTTAGTATTAGATCTTAAAAATGAATTAGTATCATCAAATGGTGGAACATTAGATACAATTAAAGGAAAATATCTTGAATTATTATCATTCTTTGTAATCAATAATAATATCGTACTAGAAAAAGAAGAAATATTTGATCGTGTGTGGGGTGTTGATTCAGAAACAACAATTAACGCTATCGAAGTTTATATCTCAGGGTTGAGAAAAGAGTTACGAAAAATTGATTACGATAAAAACCTAAGAACTGTTCGCGGTGTTGGTTATACATTTGAGTAGGTAAGAGTATGGAATTTAATTACCCAATAGACTATACATTATATAATACAGATGAGATAACAATTATTATTAAGTTTTTAGATTTAGTGGAAGAATGTTATTTATCGGGAGTAGAACTATCAGAGTTTAAAGCTGCGTACAAAGACTTTAAGAGTGTAGTTCGAGCTAAGTCTGAAGAAAATTCTTTGTATCGTGATTTCAAAGAAATCACAGGATATGATGGTTATCAAGCTGTAAAAGAAATGAAGAACGAAAAACCAAAAATTAAGCTTTAAAGCTTAGTTTTTGGTTTTTTGATTTATATCGAGGAATCCGAAATGAAATTTAGTGTTTTTTCTAATTATTCTTGTGAAATTGTATTTTTCAAATATATTGTCCCTAAAGTGGGCTTTAACAATAATCTTATATCTTGCAACTCGATAGGCTTCGTTTAGAAATTCATCATATGGGAAATGATCATCGGCAAGAGGAGTTATTCCAGAAAGATTATTAGATTCAGCTATGTCATGTGAAAACATCGGGTCAAAGTATATTATATCGAATGCATTATCAGGAGTTCTTTTTAAATAATCTATACAATCAATGTTATGAGTTATAATCTTTCTCATCGCTTTGTTTATCTCTTCGTTAGGGGAAACGTAGTGTTTTAGCCCATTACTTGTAATGAGATGTATAATATTATTTTTTTCTAGAGAGGTAACATTGTGGCCGTAATAGCTTAGGAGGATGCTGTCTCCAGCAAGGCCCATAGTACAATCTAGAACTTTTTGTTTTTCTTTACCAATTATCTCAACTAGAGGTTCATTGTCCGAATTTTTTATTTTTAATGCAGTTGTATCTAGGTGAAAGAAAAATTCTGAATCATTTTCGAAATAACTTAGCTTATTCCTGTATACAACAAGTACACCTTGAGCATCTTCTAGCAATTGTTTAATTGTTTTTTTATTTCTTATAATATATTTTAAATTTAATTCGTTGGCAAGATTTTGTGCTTTAGTATTTAGCTCAAATGTTGTTTTTACACTAGTCGTTACTACTATATTTTTCATTGATTATTAATGTTTGCTCCTCTGTTATTATAATGTCTACCTTTTTATCAAATTGATTAGTAGGGACTTTTTCTTGAAGAAGCTTATCATATGATAAACCGATGCTAGCCTTATTCTTATTTGTTGCAAAATATTTATCATAGTACCCTTTTCCATACCCAAGACGATATCCATTTTTATCGAATACTATAGAAGGAGTAATTACTAAATCAATATTACCAGTATAATAGTTACAACTATTTGGTTCTAGTACTCCAAAATGCCCTGGAGCTAAGTCCTCTATAGATGTTATATGTACTAGATTCATAATTTTGTTATCAATTTTCGGTACAAAGATCTGCTTTTTACTAATCCATTTATTTATAAACGGCAAGGTAGCTATTTCGCTGCTGAAACCTATGAAAATAAATATTTTTTCCGAAGATATAAATAATTCGTTATTTTCAAGTTTAGAGAGTATTTCAGCAGTTGCATTATTTCTGTATTCTTCAGTCAAATTGTTTCTTTCAATAATAAATTTTTTTCTAAGTTCTTTTTTCAAAGTATATTCACCTCAAGTTATATTATATCATAAATTTAAATCATTTTTAAACTTATTTTCATATTATTAACATGTCTTTTTATT
>CALHQV010000231.1 GCA_938038035.1 uncultured Gemella sp.
GCTATTTTTATCATTTTTTTAATTCATATTATTTTTATATTATAGCAATATATGTTATAATTCTATTTGTATAATCAAAAAATAGTAATTATACGGGAAAAATTCAAACATTATAAATAATATTATTAGGAGGAAAATGTATGAAATACGTAGTTGTTGGAACATCACACTTCGGATACGAAGCTGTTCAAACTATTTTAAAAAACGAGCCTAATGCTGAAATTCATTTATATGAAAGAGGCGCTGGGGCTTCATTTATGGGTTGAGGTAGCCAATCTTATTTAGATGGGACATCTAAAGCATTATCTGAACTACACTTTGCAACAGAGGAGTCTTACCGTTCTCAAGGTATTAACATCCACTGTAACAGCGATGTTGTAGGATTAAATTCACAAGAAAAATACGTTGTTGTTAAAACAGCAGCCGGCGAAGAAAAACAAAGTTACGATAAATTATTACTAAGTCCTGGTGGAGCAGCAATTAAGCCTCCATTCGAAGGAATCGAATTAGAAAACATCCACACTTTCCGTGGCCCTGAAGATACTCAAGCTGTATACGATTGTATGCAAAACAGTAAAAAAGCAGTAGTAGTTGGTGGTGGATACATCGGTCTTGAAGTAGCAGAATCTTATGCTAAACACGGTATCGACGTAACTGTTGTTGACTTTGCTCCAAGAATCTTAAACACTTACCTAGACCAAGAACTTACTGATATTCTTACTGAAGAAGGTGCTAAACACAACCTTAAAGTTCGTGGTGGAGAAAAAGTTCTTTCATTCAAAGGTGAAAATGGAAAAGTTACAGCTGTAGTAACAGACAAAGGTGAATACGAAGCAGATACAGTTATCGTTTCTGTTGGTGTTCGTCCAGATGCATCTTGGTTAAATGGAGAATTAGAAATGACAGAACGTGGTTTTGTTGTTACTAACGAATACTTAGAAACATCTGCAAAAGACGTTTACGCTGGAGGAGATTCAACTCTTCTTCCATACGCTCCAACTCGTGGAGAATTACCAATAGCTCTTGCTACTCTAGCTCGCCGTCAAGGTGTAGTTGCTGCATTAAACGCTATGGGTACTAAAACTAAAATGCCTGCAGTAAACGGTACTTCAGCATTATCATTCTTTGATTACAAATTCGTAAGTACTGGATTATCTCAAAATGGTGTAGGTCTATATGATGGTAAAGTAGCTTCTAAATATGTAGAGGAAAGAATTTATCCTGATTTCATGAGAAAAGAAAACAATCTAGTTCACATGAAGATCTACTTCGACGAAGATACGCACAGAGTTCTAGGAGCTCAATTTATGTCTAAACATGACGTATCTAGCGCTATCGCAGCTTTATCTATAGCTATCGCATCTGAATGGACATTAGAACAATTAGCGCTTGCTGATATATTCTTCCAACCAGAATTCGACCGTCCATGGCACTTCATTAACGTATTAGCTATGGCAGCTCTAGACTACAAATTAGGTGGAGCAGACAAATTACTATTTTAGTAAAACAATAAAAAGTTCGCAGAAAAATTACTGCGAACTTTTTTATTCTGAAATTACTTGATCTAAATTTGATACTATTCTTGCTCTTCCTTGTACTTTAAAGTTTACGATATTATCAAAAATATTTAGAATTATAACTTCTCCCTTATTTAATATTTCTAAAGCTTCTTCATTATTCGTCTTTTTCGTAATTACTTTTACATTATCAACTTCAGCTCTAATAATAATATAACTACTTTCTTTCATAATCTACTCCTATTAATACTATAACTTAATTTTATATTGAATGTCCTTAACTAATTCTGTATCTTCTAAGAAAATACCAGTTTTCTTACTTGTAACTGTTTTAGAACCAATTTTTTTGATTCCACGCATTGCCATACACATATGTTCAGCTTCTATAATTACATAAACACCTTTTGGTTGTAATTGCTCTTCTATTGCATTAACAAGCATTAGTGTCATATCTTCTTGAATTTGAAGTCTACGACTAGCACTTTCTACAAGGCGGGCTAATTTACTAAGCCCTGTAATCTTCTTATTATTTGGTACATAAGCTATGTGACAAACTCCATAAAAAGGTAGCATGTGATGTTCACATAGAGAATAGAACTGAATATCCTTTACTAAAATAGGTTCATCATTATCTGATTCAAAAAATGTATTGATTTCCTCTTTCGGATCAACATTTGTTTTAGATAATAACTCTTCATACATTTTTACACATCTTTTTGGTGTATCTAATAATCCAGCTCTCGATGTATCTTCTCCAATATTTTCTAATAATGTTTTTATAAGTTCTTGTGATTGTTCTTTATTTTTCAAAACTATCCTCCATTTTTTATAAAAAAAAGAGCTACTAAGTAGTAACTCCTCTTTTTTGAATTAAATTGTTATTATTTAACTGCGTCTTTAAGAGCTTTACCAGCTTTGAATGCAGGAACTTTGCTTGCAGCGATTTCAATAACTTCGTTAGTTTGAGGGTTGCGTCCTTTACGAGCAGCTCTTTCTCTTACTTCAAAGTTACCAAATCCGATAATTTGGATTTTTTCACCTTTAGCTAAAGTTTCTTCAACTGTTTCTACGAATGCTTCGATAGCTGCAGTTGCTTGTTTTTTTTGTAGTCCTGATTTCTCAGCAACTTTTGAAATTAATTCTGATTTGTTCATGAATTCTTTACCTCCATTATTGAGTAACGGTTCTCCCGTTTCACTTATTAAATATTACCATATAAATCGCTAATAATCAAGGTTTTATTACCGAATTTTAGCGTTTTTTAAGCATTTTTGCAATATTTTTAACAATTCTTTTGATTTTTTCTATTTATACAATAATGTATCGACTGATTTTACTCAAATTTATTTAATTCTTCTGCTGCCATTTTATTCATAAGGTTATTAACACAGTCCTTAATGCTTAGTCCTTCATAAAGAACCTTATAAATATTTTCAGTTATAGGCATATAAACGTCGTATTCTTTTGATAAGAAATAGCAAACTTTTGTAGTTCGCACCCCTTCAGCTACCATGTCTAATTTTTCAATAGCTTCTTCTAATGAATATCCTTGCCCGATTAAATAACCACAATTATAGTTTCTTGAATGCTTAGATGTACATGTCACTACTAAATCACCTATTCCACCAAGTCCTAAGAACGTCATTTCATCAGCCCCTAGTTTTTTCCCTAATCGTGTTATCTCAATTAGTCCACGTGTTAATAATGCTGCTTTGGCATTATCACCATATTCCATTCCATCAATCATTCCACATCCAAGAGCAATAATATTTTTAAGTGCACCACCAACTTCAACACCGATTATATCTTTATTAACATATATTCTAAAATATTTATTATGGAATATTTCTTGAGCTATTTTATTCAATTCATCATTTTTAGATGCAATAGCAACTACTGTGGGATTTCTTAAAATTAACTCTTCTGCATGAGAAGGACCACTTAGTACACCTACTCCTTTTAGTTTATCACTATCAATTTCATCAGATATGACTTCTGACATTCTCTTATTAGTTTCCATCTCTAATCCTTTAGAAACATGAATGATAAACTTAGGTCGTTCTAAATATCCGTTAATACCCCTCGCTACTTCTCTCATTACTTTTGTAGGAACTGCTATAACAATTACATCTGCAAATTCGACTGCTTCTTTTAAACTACTAGTAGCAACAACTTCTTTTGGTAAAATAGCATTTTTTAAATACCTACTATTTGTATGATTATCATTTATTTCATCTCTTGATTTTTCACTTCTTGAATATAAGCGTAATTCATGTCCATTATCTACAACTGCTTGAGATAAAGCAGTCCCCCAACTTCCTGAACCTATCACAGATATTTTCATTGTTCTGTCCTCACTATAAATTATTGTTATCTTAATTATATCAAATTTTCTAAAAATATACATTAATTTTACTTATAAGTATCATTTTATCTTAACCAAAAATCCAACTAGTAAAATATCTACTCCACTATTCTTTTCTTTAAAATTGTGTTATAATTTAATCAGAATAAATAAAGGAGGTAATTTTATGAATTGGTTTGAAATTACTCTAATTGACGGAAATAGAGGATTACTAAATCTAAACAATATTGTTGATATTTGGAAAGGTCTAAATGATGAATATGCAACTATTTCTCAAGTAAATGGAGAAGAAATTGAAGTACCTGCATCAGAATATGATAGATTAAAACGTGCATTAGATATGAAAGGATACGTATTAGGAGGATTCTAATATGGCTAGATTTTTAAAAATATTTCTAACTTTATTATCGATTACTGCAATTGGTATAGGATTATATTATTACTTCAATGGCTCTTTTTCATCGACAAATGATGATCAAGTTGATGATAAAACTAATATAGAAAACATAGTGAAGAGCGATTCATCTTCTCAAGAAAAAATTGAAGGAACTGTAGTAGCTAAACGTTCCACTGAAAACAATTAATTTTGCGAAAGGATATTACTATGAAAAAGAAAACTTTAAAAAAACTAACAAGCTTATTTCTTACTTCGACACTTATTCTTTCTACATTAAGTGCGTCAAGTCTAAATATTGTAGAAGCAAAAGGTTCTTCAGCAAGACCTAGTGCATCAAGATCAAGTTCTAAGCCTAGTTCTTCTAAACCATCTAGTAGTAAATCAAGTTCTAAACCTACTACTTCAACTGCTAGCAGTAAACCAACTACAGGAACTAAAAAGAACTTTTCAAATAGTACAAATGGTTCATATAACAAAGACTACAATAGCTACAATAATCAAGGATATAAAAGACAATATACCGATTATTTAAACAATAACTATAGAAATAGTGGTTTCTTCTCAGGTAGTACGATAACTAACGCTCTTTTATGGTATACACTATTTAATTATGCAACTTCGCACAATCATGTTCAAGCAAGTGATAAGCAAAAAGAATTAGTCGACAACGTAAAAGATTCGAAAGTTCCAGTTTATATGCTTGAAATTAAAACTAAAGATGGTGAAACAAAACACGTTACCGTTACAAAAGAACAATATGAAAAAGTTAAAGAAGGAGATAATATCTCTTTAGACAACGGTAACTTAGAAATTAAAAATCAATAATAGTTAATCTTGTCCAAGATTATACGAATACTCTTGGACATTTTTAAATTGACCATATAATACAAAAAAACTTTCGAAATAGTTACCTACTTCGAAAGTTTCTTTATTTCTATTCTTCTGAATATTTTGCTTTACGAGCTGCTTTTTCACGAGCTGCTTTATCTAATTCTTTTTTACGTAGACGAATTGACTCTGGAGTTACCTCTAAGTATTCATCATCACTTAGGTACTCAAGACTTTCTTCTAAAGTCATAATACGAGCTTTTTTAAGTGTTACTGTTTGGTCTTTTGTAGAAGAACGTACGTTTGTTTGAGCTTTAGCTTTTGTGATGTTAACTGTTAAGTCATTTTCACGGCTGTTTTCTCCAACAATCATACCACCGTATACATCCGTACCTGGCTCAATAAATACTGTACCACGATCTTCTAAGCTTGAGATAGAGTACGCTGTAGCTTGACCATTTTCAAGAGCTACTAATACACCATTACGACGTCCACCAACACGCCCTTTTTGCATTGGTTGGTAAGAATCGAATGTGTGGTTAATAATACCATATCCTTTAGTCATAGACATGAATTCTGTAGAGTATCCGATAAGTCCACGAGCTGGGACATTAAAGATAAGACGAGTTTGTCCATTTCCATCAGCTTGCATATCTACCATATCACCTTTACGTTGACCTAATGATTCGATAACAGCACCAACACTTTCATCCGGTACATCAACTTGAACACGCTCAACTGGCTCACAATCTACACCATCTATGTTACGGATAATTACTTCTGGTTTAGATACTTGAAGCTCGTAACCTTCACGACGTAAGTTTTCGATAAGAATTGATAAGTGAAGTTCTCCACGTCCACTTACTACCCAAGAATCACTTGTATTAGGTTCTACACGTAATGAAACGTCTGTTTCTAATTGTTGCATTAATCTATCTTCTAATTTACGAGCTGTAACAAATTTACCTTCTTTACCAGCAAATGGTGAGTTATTAACTAAGAAAGTCATTTGTAGTGTTGGTTCATCAATGTGAAGTATTGGTAATGCTTCTTGGTGATCTGTTGGACAAACTGTTTCCCCAACGTTAATATCATCCATACCACTTACTGCAACGATATCCCCTGCATGCGCTTCTTGAATTTCTTCACGTTTTAATCCAAAGTAACCAAAAATCTTAGTTACACGGAAGTTTTTCACTGTTCCATCAAGTTTCATAAGAGAAACTGATTCTCCTACTTTCATACTTCCACGGAATACACGTCCAATACCAATACGTCCAACATAGTCATTATAATCTAATAATGCTACTTGGAATTGAAGTGGTTCATCTCTATTATCTTTTGGTGCTGGAACGTAATCAATTACTGTTTCATATAAACATTGCATGTTTTCTTCTTGCGCACTTGGATCACTCTCTAAAGAAGCTGTTCCGTTAATTGCTGATGCATAAACAACTGGGAATTCAAGTTGCTCATCATTTGCACCTAATTCGATAAATAAATCAATAACTTCGTCTACTACTTCCTCTGGACGAGCTGATGGTTTATCAATTTTGTTTACAACAACGATTGGTTTTAAGTTTTGTTCTAAAGCTTTTTTAAGAACGAAACGTGTTTGAGGCATTGTTCCTTCATAAGCATCTACTACTAAAAGAACACCATCTACCATTTTCATGATACGCTCTACTTCTCCACCGAAGTCTGCGTGTCCCGGTGTATCAAGAATGTTAATTCTTTTACCTTTATAATCAATAGCTGTATTTTTTGCTAGGATTGTAATTCCACGTTCTCTTTCTAAATCGTTAGAGTCCATAGCTCTTTCTTCTACGTGCTCGTTTGAGCGGAAAATTCCTGATTGTTTTAATAGCTCATCAACTAATGTAGTTTTACCGTGGTCAACGTGGGCTATAATCGCTATATTTCTAACATCGTCTCTTAATTGTACTGACATTTTTATCTCCTTGTTCTTACTTTATAAAATATATGTAATCTAAAAATTCATATATTATTTAATCTAACTTATCAATAATACCACTATTTTCCTTTATTGTAAACAAATATACTAGCGAAAACACTTTATTTTAAGATATTTTTTTTCGTTAACACTTTCATCAAAAAAAAGGAGACCGAGTATGACTCGATCTTCCTTAATACTATTCTTTTATTATGGGTGTACTGGAATCATCCATCCAAGTACTCCAGTTGATTGAAGTGCAATGATAGCACACACAATTATTAACAGGATGAAACTGTGTTTAACTGTAAATTTAAGTAAGTCTGACTCTCTACCTACTAGACCAACCGCTGCAGCTGCTACTGCGATAGATTGTGGAGAAATCATTTTACCTACTACTCCTCCTGATGCGTTAGCTGCTACCGCTAATAATGGATCCATTCCTACTTGGCTAGCTGTAACTTGTTGTAATTTAGCAAATAGTAAGTTAGCTGATGTATCAGAACCAGTAATGAACACTCCAATCCATCCAAGAGCTGGTGATAGGAATTTAAATGCTCCACCTGTTGCTGCTAGCGCGTATCCTAGAGTATTAGACATACCTGATGCATTCATAATGTATGCAAATCCTACTACGAAACAGATTGTTAACAATGCAATTTTAACTTCATTAAATGTTTGAATAAAAGTTGCACCTGCATCTTTCCAACTAATTTTAATAATAAACTTAGAGATTAACGCTGCTACTAAAATTGCTGTACCGATTGATCCTACTAGGTCAAGTTTGAATACTGCTGCAATTTCTTTTCCTGATACCGAACTAATAATATTATTGTGGATAAATGGTACCTTCGGATTTAAAGCAAGTGTTTTGAAGAATGCTTTAGAAGATTTCATTGTCCAGATGAAAATGATAAGTGTTAATACAACAAATGGTGACCACGCAACTAGTACTTCTTTTAAGCTGTGTTTTGGAGTAACTTCTGCATCTTTATCAACTTCTTTTTCATCAGCAAATCTCCAAGTTGTTTTTGGTTTCCAGAATTGAAGTAAAATAACCATTGAAATTAATGATACTAATGATGAAAGAATGTCAGGTAATTGTTCTCCCATGTAGTTAGAGCTTACAAATTGAGCAATTGCAAATGACCCACCTGAAACTAATAATGCAGGCCATACTTCTAATGTTTTCTTGAATCCAGCCATGATTAATACTAAGTAGAATGGAATAAAGATAGACACTAGAGGTAATTGACGTCCGATCATTGCTGCAATTTCAGCAGCTGCGATTGGTGATCCGTTAGCATAAGTTGCAAGTCCGTCCATCGCTGTAACCGGTGCTCCTACAGCCCCGAATGCTACCGGCGCAGTGTTAGCTATCATACAAACACCTGCCGCATAAAGTGGTCTAAATCCTAAACCTACTAATAATGAAGCTGTGATTGCTACTGGTGCTCCAAAACCTGCTGCTCCTTCTAAGAAAGCCCCGAATGAGAAAGCAATGATTAACGCTTGAAGACGACGGTCATCTGTTAATGACGTGATACTGTCTCGAATGATACCGAAGTGACCTGTTTTAACAGTCATTTTGTATAAGAACACTGATGTTAAAATAATCCAACCGATAGGCATCGCACCATAAACCATTCCTTGGAATGTTGAGAATGCTGCGAAGTGGAACGGCATTTTAAAGAATATACATGCAATTATAATCGCTAGTATTAAAGTTAGTAAACCTGTTAACCAACCTTTAACTTTTAATCCTGCAAGTGTTACTAAATAAAACACAATAGGAATTAATGCAACAAGTGCAGAGACATATAGATTATCAGCCACTGGCTGTAATAACTGAGTGAATTTTTCCATAAATACACTTCTCCTTTGTATAAATATATTTTGTTAGGTTTGTGAAAATCTATTATTATAAATAACAAAGTTATATATTAACTAAAAATCAAATATTGTAATAATTCATCTTTATTTTAATTTAGAATAAAACCTACTTTTTGTTAAATCAGATATGTAACAGTTTTTCACCTGTTCTATTTTTTATTACTTATACCACATATTTGATAGTATTTATTTAATGATTTTCTTGATTACATTTAATATTGTAGCACGCTTTCATTTAAATGTAAAGCGTTTTTTTAGTTATTTTTACAACATTTTTAAAAAATCCTTATTTATCAATGGAAAAACTATACTTTTTTTTGAAAATTTTTCTTAACTTTTTTTATAACAGTTCTATAAATCATTTTATGTACTTTGTTTTTTTCAAAACTCAATTTATGTTACTACTATTTTTGTACACTATATATAAAAAAAACATATCGTAGTTAATATTAATACGATATGTCTTTCTTGTTTCTGATGTAATAATATGTAGTTTTTTAATATCTCTGCTTATCTTTTAGAACACGATTGATTTCTTTATTTGCTTCTTTTTGCTTCAATACATGGCGTTTATCATAGTTTTTCTTACCTTTAGCAACACCGATTAATAGCTTTGCATAGCCATTTTTAATATAGAGCTTCAACGGAACTATACTCATCCCTATTTCATTTTGTACATTAGTTAATGAAGCAATTTGTTTTTTCTTTAATAATAATTTTCTTACTCTTAATGGTTCATGATTAAATCTATTTCCCTCTTCAAAATGAGAAATATGCATATTATAAACAAATATTTCTCCTCGCCTTGTTTGACAGTATGAATCTTTTAAATTGATTCTCCCTCTTCTAATGGATTTAATTTCTGTACCAGTTAAAACTAATCCTGCTTCATAAGTTTCTTCTATAAAATAATCATGATTGGCTTTTTTATTTTGGGCAATAACTTTTATTTCTTTATCCATAATCTAATCCTCTATTTTTTACTAATTAATGATTTGTGTTTCAATATTTTAAAGTCTATTTCTTGATTTTCTAAGTCAACATTTGCTACTTTAACAATTACTTCGTCACCAAGTCTATAAACTTTTTTCTTTCTACGACCAATCAATAACATATTTTTCTGATCATATGTATAATAATCATCATTCATTGCCTTAATGTGCACTAATCCCTCAATATTACTTCGTTCAAGAGTAATAAATACACCAAAGTTCGTAACACTTGAGACAATACCTCTAAATGTTTGTTCTTGATATTTTAACATATACTCACATTTTTTCATTCTATCGACTTCACGTTCGCAATCAACCGCTCGTTTTTCATATTCTGAAGAACTCTCAGCTAAATCCGGTAATCTAGTGATAAAATTATCTATAGTTTGATCAGATACATCACCATTAAATAAGTAAGTTCTAATCATTCTATGTACCAATAAGTCTGGATAACGTCTGATTGGTGATGTAAAATGCGTATAATACTTCGTAGCAAGTGCAAAGTGACCTATATTATTTATTGAATATCTAGCTTGATTCATAGTTCTAAGAAGAATTGTTGAAAGCATAGTTTCTACAACTTCTCCTTTAAATTTTCTAAGCATGTTTGCTAACATATAAGGTTCAATCTCTTCAATTTTACCTTTTGTTCTATAGCCAAGACTTGCAGCAATATCAAAGAACTGTCTAAGTTTTTCCATTTTAGGCTCTTCGTGAATACGATATATAAACGGAACTTGCATCCAGTAAAAATGCTCTCCAATTACCTCATTAGCACTTAGCATAAAATCCTCAATTAGTCTTTCTGAAATACCTCTTTCACGAAGGACAATATCTAAAACTTCCCCATTTTCATCAACCACTACTTTTGACTCTGGTTTATCAAAATCAATAGCACCTCGCGTTTCTCTATTAGCACGAATTTTTTTTGACAATTCTAATGCTGTCTTCAGCATAGGTACGTATTCTTTATATTCTTCTATCGTTTCTTTATTTTCAGCATAGACTTCATTAACTTTTTTATAAGTCAAACGTCCTTTGGATTTTATTACAGATGGATATATATCATAGCTTTCAGGATATCCTTTAGTATTAAAATCGATATCACAACAGATTGTATATCGTAATACATGAGGATTTAATGAGCAGATATTATTAGATAATTTTCTAGGTAACATCGGAACCACCCTATCAGCTAAATAAACACTACATCCTCTATTGGCTGCCTCTTTATCTAATGGACTATCTTCAGTTACATACCTACTAACATCAGCTATAAATACTTTTAATCTATAACCTTTTTTAGTTTTAACAACTGAAATGGCGTCATCTAAATCTTTAGCATCATCACCATCAATAGTAACCACCATTTCATTAGTGCAATCTCTATACTTATCTTCAAGTTTTATTTCATCACTTATTTTCTCAGTTTGCTCAAGTACTTCTTGAGGGAATTCATTTGGAATATTATGTTTATAAATCACTGAAAGAATATCTACACCTGGATCATCCTTATGCCCAATTGATTTTATAATAATCCCCTTATGATCTTCAAAGCTAACCTTTGAATAATCTGTTATTTCAACTAGTACCTTACTACCGTCAACTAAATTGAAGTTTTTAGCATTCGTTATCTTTATATATTTTACAATATTTTTATCATCACTTTTAACAAAAGAAAAAAACTTAGCATTAGTCAGCGTTCCAACTGTATACTTAGTATTTCTTTCCAATACTTTTTGGACTATCCCTTCTAGATTACGGTCATCCTTATAAATACTATCTACTTTTACTAAAACAACATCACCTGTCATGGCACTTTGTGTGAAACCTTTAGGAATGTATACCTCTATTCCTAAATCTGCAGAATATACAAAAGCAAATCCTTTTTGGTGTAATCTAATGACCCCTTCAATTTCTAATGCTTCTTTAACGTAAAGAAACTTTTCACTTGGTAGTTGAGTAACAACTGATTTTCTCTCTAACTTTCCAACATTCTTTACTAATTCAACAAATTCCTTTGCTGATTCAATATTTAACTTTTCTTTTAAATCTTCTATACTTAAAACTTTTTCTTCTTTAAATATTTTTTCAATTTTTTCTAACATATAATCCTCCTTAATTTAGATTATACAACATATAATTATTTCTATAAAAATAAACCTAAAATGAAATTACATTTTAGGTTTATTATCTTTAGTCTATAATTTTAACCAAGTAAGACACACTAGTGATATAAAAAATATTAGTCCTAGTACTACTGTAATTCTTTGTAAAACTAATTCAGCACCTCTTACTTTTTGTTTTCCAAACAGTTCTTCTGCTCCACCAGTTAATCCAGATAGACCTCCAGATTTACTTTCTTGTAATAAAACTACTACAATTAACAGAATACTGCTCACTATTGCCATTGTCATTAAAAAAGTGTGCATACTCTCCTCCTAAAATAATCATTCGTTAATACAATACAATTTATATTAACACATTTTTTCAAAAAAAGCAAATTTATTAAACAATCTTAGTGAAGATAATTCTTCCCGAAGATGTTTGTAAGACACTTTGTACTTCTACTTCGACAGTTTTACCAACCGAACGTTTACCATTTTCAACGACAATCATTGTCCCATCTTCAGTATAAGCCACACCTTGATTATTCTCTTTACCTTCTCTTAATACTTGAACTTTCAATCTTTCCCCTGTTGTCAACATTGGTTTAACAGCGTTACTTAGATCATTAACATTCAGAACTTTAATTGCTTGTAAAGTAGCAAGTTTATTAAGGTTATAATCAGTTGTAATAATAGAACATTTATATTTCAAAGCATAATCTATTAATAAATTATCAACACCTTTATGCTCATTATATTTGTACTTATTATCAATTTCAAGATCAATTTCTCTCATTTTTTGAAGATGCTCAACACAATCTAAGCCTAGACGACCTTTTGCACGTTTTAATGGATCTTCAGAATCCGAAATCAGCTGTAATTCTTTTAAAACAAATTCTGGAACAATAATCTTACCTTCTAAAAAGCCAGTTTTTGCAACATCTTGAATACGTGAATCAATTAATGCACTCGTATCTACAACTTTTGATAAAATTTTCTTTGTGTTGACTTTTGGTTCTTTTTCTTTAGGTTTATTCCCAAATTTGAATGCCGCAAAGATATTTAAAAATTCTCCTTCACGTCTATATCCTAATACCAATCCTAAGTATCCAAAGACAATATATATAATAGCGGAAATAATTCTTCCCATTATTCCAACACCTGCTATAACATCTACCCCTGATGAAAGTAAACTAGCTAAAAGCAGACCAAGAATTAATCCAATTGTAGTAAATACAATTTTTTGGATTGGTGTATTTGTTAGACGATCTTCGATTCTTTTTAACATTGCTACGAATCTATCTGAAAATAATAAAGACATTAATACAAAAACTACTGTAGTTCCAATTGTAACAATAAGTCTTAACATCGTCTCACTCAAAGAAGCAAAAATATTATAGTATATTAATGCACTAGTTGAAAGTGTTCCTACCGTTATTCCTAGAAAAAAGGAAATAATAATTAAAACTTTTTTCAACATAAAAATCACTCCTTTTATTATTTTATTT
>CALHQV010000232.1 GCA_938038035.1 uncultured Gemella sp.
TTAAAGGTGAAGAATTCGAAACAGAATATCCAATGCCTAACTTTGACAGAGTTGAGCCAAACCCAGCTGTTAAAGATTTAAGCAAAGCTAAAATCGCTTTAGTTACTTCTGGTGGTATTGTTCCAAAAGGAAATCCAGATCACATCGAATCATCTTCTGCATCTAAATATGGTGAATATTCATTAGAAGGATTCACTGATTTAACTGATGCAACTCACGAAACAGCTCACGGTGGATACGACCCAGTATACGCTAACGAAGATGCTGACCGTGTATTACCTGTAGACGTAATGAGAGAATTCGTTAAAGAAGGTAAAGTAGGAAGCTTACACGAAAAATTCTATACTACAGTAGGTAACGGTACTGCCGTAGCTAGTGCTGTAGGATTCGCTAAAGAATATGCACAAAAATTAGTAGCCGACGGAGTAGATGCTGTAATTTTAACTTCTACTTGAGGAACTTGTACTCGTTGCGGTGCAACGATGGTAAAAGAAATTGAGAGAGCGGGTATACCTGTGGTTCACATGTGTACAGTAGTACCGATTTCTCTAACAGTTGGAGCTAACAGAATCGTTCCAACTATCGCAATCCCTCACCCACTAGGAAATCCAAAACTAGAAGCGGATGAAGAGAAAAAATTAAGACGTGGACTTGTAGAAAAAGCATTACATGCTTTAACTGTAGAAGTTGACGGTCAAACAGTATTCGAATAATAAAGAAAGAAAGGGGAGCTGAGGGTATATTTATACCCTCAGCACAATATAGCTATGAATTATCCAGTATTTAAGGGAGCAGGATACATTCTTGTTCACACACCAGATATGATAGTAAGAAATGGATCGACTGCTTCTGTAGAGAGAGTAACAAATCCAGATTCAGAGTTTTTAAAAGAAGTAAATAACCATATTCGTACATATGAAGAAGTAGTAAATTATTTACCAAACCAAGTGTATATCGGAAATAAAACTCCTGAAGAATTAAAGGCTTATCCAATGCCTTGGTATGACATTAAAGATGAACAAGGTCAACGACACGGGAAATTTGGACAAATTGTCCCACAAGATGAGTTTATAGCATTAATGAAACTTTGTGATGCTTTTGACTTAGTTAAACTATCAGAAGAGTTTGTAGCCGACGTTCGTCCTAAAATAGAGGAAAACTTCAAAGAGCTAGCTCCTTTATTCGAAAAATTAGAAGGATCTGACTTAAGTGATAATGAAGAAGGATTTGAAGACTTAGTTCACGAAGGTAAAGTTGTGGGTTATGTTAAGAAAGCTCACGATGTTGATGTGAACTTAAATGCTCACGTTATCTTTGAAAACTTAGTTGTTAAAGCATCTGGAGTTATTGCTGCATTAGAATTATTACGTAATTCTGGTGTTAACCCAGCTGACATTGACTATGTTGTAGAATGTTCTGAAGAAGCTTGTGGAGATATTAACCAACGTGGTGGTGGTAACTTTGCTAAAGCAATTGCAGAAGTTTCAGGGCTAGTTAACGCTACTGGATCTGACTTAAGAGGTTTCTGTGCTGCACCAACTCACGCATTAATTAGTGCTTCATCTTTAGTAAAAGCTGGAGTATACAAAAATGTATTAGTAGTTGCTGGTGGAGCAAGTGCTAAATTAGGTATGAATGGTAAAGACCATGTTAAAAAAGGTCTTCCAGTTCTAGAAGATGTTCTAGGTGGATTCGCTGTTCTTATTAGTGAAAATGATGGAGTAAATCCAATCATTAGAACTGATATGGTCGGAAAACACAACGTAGGAACAGGATCTTCACCACAAGCTGTAATGGGAGCTTTAGTAGCTGATCCATTAGACAAAGCTAAATTGAAAATTACAGATGTTGATGTATTCTCTGTAGAGATGCAAAACCCAGACATTACAAAAGCTGCTGGAGCAGGTAACGTTCCAGAAGCTAACTACAAAATGATTGCAGCATTGGCGGCAATGCGTGGAGATATTGAGAAAAAAGAACTTAAATCATTTATCGAAGCTAAAGGTTTACCTGGTTGGGCTCCGACACAAGGACACATTCCTTCAGGAGTACCGTATGTAGGGTTCTTAATCGATGACTTAACAAAAGGTGATAAAAACCGTGCTATGATCATAGGTAAAGGTAGTCTATTCTTAGGAAGAATGACAAACTTATTTGATGGAGTATCTTTTGTAGTTGAAAGAAATAGTGGTGCTGTAGAAGGAGAATCTGCAGGAATTTCTAAAGATGAAATCAGAAAAATTATAGCAGAATCAATGAGAAAAATTTCCCAAGAAATGTTAGAAGAATAGGGGTGATACTATGAGTAAACAAGTTATATCAGAAGTATTGCTAGAAGTAGCTAATGCCATTGAAACAGGTAACTTTGGTAAAAAATTAAAAGTTGGTTTAACAACTTTAGGAAGTGAACATGGTTTCGAGAATATACTACAAGGTGCAATATTAGCTAAAAATCCTGTATTCGACATAGTTTTAATAGGTAAGGGACATGAAGATTTCGAATCTTATGAAGCTAAAGATGAAGATGAAGCTCACAAAATTATGGAAGACCTATTAGATAAAGGGGAAATAGCTTCTTGTGTAACTATGCATTATAATTTCCCTATCGGTGTATCTACAGTAGGTAGAGTTATTACACCTGCTAGAGGTACTGAAATGCTTCTTGCAACAACAACAGGGACTTCAGCTACTAATAGAGTTGAAGCAATGGTAAGAAATACACTTTATGGTATTGCAACTGCTAAATCACTTGGAAAATCTAATCCTACTGTTGGTATAGCGAATGTTGAAGGTGCTAGACAAGTTGAAAAAGTTCTATTAGATCTTAAAGGAAATGGTTATGAATTTGAATTTGCAACATCTCAAAGAGCAGATGGTGGTTCTGTAATGAGAGGTAATGACTTACTTATGGGAACTCCTGATGTTATGGTTGTTGATTCATTAACTGGTAACTTATTCATGAAAGTATTCTCGGCATTTACTACTGGTGGAGATTATGAAGCTAGTGGATTTGGATATGGACCTGGTGTGGGAGAAGACTATGATAGAAGAATTTTAATCTTATCAAGAGCATCTGGTTCACCTGTTGTAGCTAATGCATTGAAATATGCTTATGAAGTAGCAAAAGGCAAAGTAAATGAAATAGCAAGACAAGAATTTGAAAAAGCTAATAAAGCTAAACTAGATGAATTCATTTCTAAATTGAAAGTTAAAAAAGAAGGCTCAGCTACAACTGAAGAAGTTAAAATGCCAGAAAAAGAAGTAGTTACTGCACAAATCTCTGGAATTGATATTCTAGATCTTGAAGATGCAACTAAGTTACTTTGGAAAAATGGAGTATACGCTGAGAGCGGAATGGGATGTACTGGACCAATCGTTTTAGTAAATCCTGATAAGAAAGATTCAGCAGAAGAAATTCTTAAAAAAGAAGGGCTTATTTCATAATTTGAAACAGAAATAACGGTTTCTTAGAGAAGGAAAAGCCATATGGTTTAAACAATTAATAAAAACCCTTTTTATTGGATAAAACTCTTTCCAATAAAGAGGGTTTTTTATGTAGTTAGTAATATGAGGTTACAAAATTTTGCGAGTACATGAAAGTAATATCGTTGTATTAATTATTTTAAAAATTATGATATAAGAAAAATTTGATTAAATTATATTCTCACGTTATAATAGATTGTTGTTAGATTTAATAAGAGAAGGATTGTTAGAATGTATTAGTGATTCTAATGAAAGGAGAATTTTTTATTAATGCAAATATTTAGAAAAAAAACACTAGAAAGGGTACTTGGAGAAAGTGGTGAGAAGACCCTGAGGCCAACGTTAAGAACTATGGATCTTATCCTACTTGGTATAGGTTCTGTTATTGGTTCTGGTATACTGGTACTAACAGGTGAAGCAGCATCTAAAGCTGGGCCATCAGTAATATTCTCGTTTTTAATCGCGGGCTTAGCTTGTGGACTCACGGCTTTATGTTATGCAGAGTTATCTTCTACTATCCCATCAAGTGGAAGTGTTTATACGTATAGCTATATTACACTAGGAGAGGTTGTAGCGCATTGTATGGGTTGGCTTTTAGCCGGAAGTTATATTATAGCAGGAGCTGCCATAGCTAATGGCTGGTCAAGTTATTTTAAATCTTTATTAGAAGGATTTGGAATAATACTACCAAAGGAATTTACAACCCTACCAAGTGAAGGTGGATATGGTAATATTTTAGCGATTAGTGTAGTTATACTAATAATGATAGTCTTATTTAAAGGAACAAATAGTGGTAAGTTCGTGAATAATTTAATGGTTGCCGTTAAGATTATTGTTATTTTACTATTCGTTCTTGTAGGTATGTTCTATGTTACGCCTACGAATTGGACTGATAATTTTGCGCCACAAGGAATGTCAGGGATAATGATAGGAGCGACAACAGTGTTCTTCGCGTATTTAGGTTTTGATACTATTTCAACTTCAGCGGAAGAGACTGTAAACCCTCAAAAAGCTTTACCTAGAGCTATTATTATTACACTATTAATTTGTACGGTATTTTATATTATTGTTTGTTTAGTAATAACAGGAATGGTGCCATTTAACCAATTAGGAAAAGGTGATGCACTAGCGTATGTTCTTGGAGTAGTTGGGCAAGATAAGGTAGCTGGAATTGTTTCTTTAGGAGCGGTAATTGGTCTTTTATCTGGTCCATTAGGAACAATGTTTGCTGCTGTAAGAATATTATTTACGATGAGTAGAGATGGTCTATTACCGAAAAAATTATCAGCATTAAATAAAAGTGGTGTTCCAGGTCCAACAACAATTGGTGTTGGTTTATTAATGGCAATCTTAACTGGTTTCTTACCTTTAGGTCAATTAGCAGATTTAGCTAATGTCTCTTACATAATAGCGTTTATGTTGGTAAGTTATTCAATGTTTGTTATCAGAAGAGAGTATCCTAATGTGAAGCGTGGATTTACTATGCCGGGGATGCCTTATTTACCAATAATATCAATATTGTTATTTATCGTACTATTATATGGTATTCAATTTTCAACATGGATAATTTTTGGGTGTTGGATTTTAGTAGGTTTAGTAATTTATTTTGCTTATTCTGTAAATCATAGCAAAGAAAAATAATTTGATAATAAAATAAAAAAGCTTGGATATTAGTTATGTCTAATATCCAAGTTCTTTTTATAAGTATTGTGAATCGTCTTCTATTATTTCTTTAACCTTTTGCATTTGGTTGTCTAGTTTAGCACTTATCTCCGCACAGAGTTGAAGACGACGCTCTATTTCTTTTTCTTTCTCTTCACTTAGATTTTTCTTGTATCTAAGTTTGTGTTCTAAGCTTGCCCAGAAATCCATAGCTATTGTTCTAAATTGAACTTCAACAGCAACGTGTTCTACTTTATCTGATAAGAAGATTGGTACCTTAACGATAAGGTGGTAACTTCTATAGCCATTTTCTTTGTGGTTTTTAATATAGTCTTTCTCGGCTATAACTGTAAGGTCATCTTGTTGTTTTAGCGCATCGACAAGTTTATAAACATCGTTTTTGAATGAACATATAACACGAACACCTGCAACATCATAGATATTTTCTTTTATTGTATCTATGTCAAAAGGTAAGTCTAAACGTTTAAGCTTGTTCATTAAACTCATTGGTGTCTTCAGTCTAGTGTTTACAGATTCGATGGGGTTGCTTTCACCATGAAGAGAAAACTCTTTATCGAATACATTTAGTTTTGTTTCAATTTCAAGCATAGCACATTCATAGTGCATAAATAATTCTACATAAGGTTCTAATTCATTTATTAATAATGAACTATCATTTTCCATAGAAAACAATTGATCTGTTAGTTTTTCAATTTGTGTTTTTTTCATATACATATCTCACTTTATTGTTTAATATAATTTTATCATAAATCTCTCTATTAAAATATAGTTTAAGTGGTAAAAAAATAAATATTTTAGGTTGAAGTGAACTTTTTGAATATCATTTTTAATTACCGGTGTATTGGGAAAAGTGGAACTGTATTATAAATTCTATTGTCTAAAAATTGCTACAGAAGTATATGTTAACCTTTATTAACCTTGATATAATAATGTTTTTTAATTATTTTCTAAAAAACAGTGGAGCTAAAAAAATTCACAATTTGGCTAAACGGCTATCTTATAACGTTTATAAATTTCCCGGAAATAAAAACTATAGACAGGGAAATTTTTTTGGGATAAGATAGTATTATAATGTTTTTATGAATCTAAAATTATATAGAAATGAGGGATAACATGCAAAATAATAATTTATATTCATATACAAAAGCGAAAGTAGAAAGTTTAACAAAAAATTTACTAGTTATAAAAAGGGATGGACGAGTAGTAAAGTTTGATGCTGAGAAAATTTATAAAGCAATAGAAAAGGCTGTTCATTCTGTCTTTGGCAAGAACCATAGCGTTAATATTAATGGTATTGTGGATAATGTTATTTTGGAGATTGCTAATAGATTTAAAGGGGATATAAAAATCTATGAACTTCAAAATATTGTTGAGCATACACTTCTTACTCTAGGGGAAGAGGCGATTTATGAAGAGTACGTTGGCTATAGAAGTATGCGTGATATTGAGCGTGAACGTAGTCTTGACATAAATATAGCGATAGAGAAATTGGTTAATCGTGACGAGAATGTGGTAAACGAAAATGCTAATAAAGATAGTTTAGTATTTAATACACATCGTGATCTAACTAGTGGTATTGTAGCTAAAGCAATAGGGCTTAAAATGTTACCAAAACATGTTGCTAATGCACATCAAAAAGGAGAAATTCACTATCATGACTTAGACTACTCACCTTATCAACCTTTGACAAACTGCTGTTTAATTGACTTTAAAGAGATGCTAACAAAAGGTTTTAAAATTGGGAATGCAGATGTAGATAGTCCGAAGAGTATTCAAACAGCAACTGCACAAATGGCTCAAATTATCGCTAATGTGGCTTCAAGTCAGTATGGTGGATGCAGTGCTGATAGAATTGACGAAGTTCTTGCACCGTTTGCACAATTGAATTACGAAAAGAACTTAAAAATGGCTCAAGAGTGGATTGATGATAGGGAAAAACAAAAAGAATTTGCTGATAAGAAAACTAAAAAAGATATTTTTGATGCAATGCAATCTCTAGAGTATGAAATTAATACTTTATACTCGTCTCAAGGACAAACACCATTTACATCTCTAGGGTTCGGTTTAGGTGAAGGATACTTTGAAAAAGAGATTCAAAAAGCTATTCTTAAGGTGAGAATTGAAGGGTTAGGGAAAGAGAAAAGAACGGCTATTTTTCCTAAATTGATTTTTGTTATTAAAGATGGTCTGAATTTAAAACCAACAGATCCTAACTATGATGTTAAACAACTTGCGTTATCATGTGCAACTCAAAGAATGTACCCAGATGTACTTATGTATGATACGATTACGAAGATTACTGGTAGTTGTAAGACTCCGATGGGATGTAGATCATTTTTACCTGCATGGAGAAATGAACAAGGTGAACTTGTCGAAAGTGGGCGTATGAATCTAGGGGTGGTAACATTAAATCTTCCTAGAGTAGCTCTAGAATCAAAAGGAGATAAAGAAGAGTTTTGGAACATCTTTAAAGAGAGATTAGAAATTTGTAAAGATGCACTAGATTACAGAGCAAAACGTTGTGGGGAGGCTAAGCCTCAAAATGCACCTATTCTTTATATGCATGGAGCTTTCGGTAAACGACTTAAACCTGAAGATAGGGTAAAACAATTATTTGATAATAAACGTTCTACATTATCATTGGGGTATATAGGCTTATATGAAGTGGCAAGTGTCTTTTATGGAGGAGAATGGGAGAAAAATCCTGAGGCGAAAGAGTTCACTTTAGATATTATGCGTTATATGAAGGAATGTGTGGATAAATGGACAGAAGAAGGGGATTACTGGTATAGTATTTACTCAACGCCTAGTGAATCGCTAACTGATAGGTTCTGCCGTATGGATACTGAGAAGTTTGGTATTGTAGAAAATATAACGGATAAAGAATACTACACGAACTCATATCACTATGATGTAAGGAAAAATCCAACGCCTTTTGAGAAGTTAGAGTTTGAAAAGGATTATCCATATTATGCAAGCGGTGGATTCATTCATTATTGTGAATATCCGGTATTAAAACAAAATCCAAAAGCATTAGAAGCGGTATGGGACTTTGCTTATGATAAGGTAGGATATTTAGGAACAAATACACCGATTGACCGTTGTTATAAATGCGGATATGAGGGTGAATTTGAACCTACTAAAAAAGGATTTAAATGTCCAGAATGTGGCAATAGAGATCCAAAAAGCTGTGATGTTGTTAAGAGAACATGTGGTTATTTAGGAAATCCTCAAGCACGTCCTATGATCAAAGGTCGTCATAAAGAAATTGTAGCAAGGGTAAAACATTTAAAATAAAAATTATTTTTAATAGGGAGTGACATTCAATGAAATATTTTTGAATGTTACTTCTTTACTTTTTTAATATGATTAGCATAAAAACTTAATCTATAGGAACAAAAAACCTTTAAATCCTTTACATTATTCGATTTTTTTGATAAAATCATACTGATAAGAAATTAGGAGGAATTCAAACATGGGTAAAATTTTTAAAGGTGCTTTATTAGGAGCGGTGAGTGCATTAGGAGCTTATTATTATAGAAATCCTAAGGAGTTAGAAAAACATAAAGAATTACTGAAAGAAAATACTAAAACTGGTATTGAAAAATTAACAGCAATTATTAATGAAAAAACTCAAGAATTAGAAGCGAGAACACAAGAAGAACAAGATCTTGCCAAAGAAAAATTAGAAGAATTAACTGCAACTGCAGAATTTGAAAAAGTAGAAGAAAACTTCGTAGAATTAGGAGCAAAAGCTGAAGAGGTTAAGGAAGAGGTTGTTGCTGAAGTAACTGAAAAAGTAGAAGATGTGAAAGAAGCTGCAGAACCTGTAGTAGAAAAAGCACAAGAAGTAGCAACTCCAGTTGTAGAAAAAGCACAAGAAGTAGCGGCGCCAGCTGTAGAAAAAGCAGAAGAAGTGGTTGAAGAAGTAAAAGAAACTCTTGCACCAGCAGCAGAACCTACTTTCACAAAAGTAGAAGAGGTTGCAGAGAGTGCAAAAGAAACAGTTGTAGATCACTATGAAGAAAAAGTGGAACCTACATTTGAAGAAATTCATGAAGCGGTAGCTCCAGTAATTGAGAAAGCGGAAGAAGCTAAAGAAGAGGCAGAAGAAGTTATAGAAGAAAAACCAAAAACAACTCTAGATTCTATCGTATCTTTATTCGCTTCAAAAGAAGGAAAAAAATAATATTGTAAATATTGAGAACGAGGTATGAGAAAAAAATTCTCATCCTCGTTTTTTTTAATAGAAATTTGAATCAAAATTAGAAGTTTGAGATAGCATTTTTTGTTTAGTCTGAATTTGCTGAATAATAAAAAACTAGGTAACTATTTGTAGCTTACCTAGTTTCTCGTTTTTATAGTCTATCAGCGATTGCTTTTCTAATTTCTTCGAATTCAGAAGGCTCAACTTTTTGAGGT